>CAZCOZ010000087.1:0-4557 GCA_964500555.1 uncultured Thiotrichaceae bacterium
ATGCCATCACCATCGAAGCTAGTATCAAGACTACCATCAGTGTTATAGCGGATGAGTACGAACTCCGTACTGGTGCCGTTATTACTGACCCCAGCAACCAGTATCTTGCCATCGGCTTGCGTAGTGACACTGTATGCCAGATCGCTATTTGGAGTGACATCCGTGGTAACAATGCCATCACCTGTATCAGGGGCGAATGTTGGCGCCTCGTTTACTACCGCTGCAACAACAAAAGCTAAATCTTTACCACTTTCTGCATTGCCATCCTTATTTATCAAATCGCCATTGCTATAACCACCACTAGAATTAGACCCAACGTAAACCTTGCCCGTAGCGGTATTGCTATCAACACGAATGTAATATGTATTACCGTCTATTAAGCTAACATCTGCAAAGTTAAAACTGTAAGTATTGTAAGCACCTGTACTGGTAAATTCACTCGTCGAAATGGTAACACTACCTAGAACTGGTCCTCCCCAACTACTACGTAGCGATACGGTAATGGTTTGCGTACCAGCATCACTATCTTTCATTAGCTCCAGACTAAGTGTATTGACAGTGTAAGTTCCCGCACCACTGCTGTGGCTGAATGTTTGCCCCCAGGCCTGATCCGATTTTATTTCATTGTTGTCATTAACCGTCGCCTGCGATTCATAAACAGTTTCTGCCAGTAATCCATTCCAGTTTTGTTGTGTTTCGGCGGAGATAGCGACAGTGGATTCAATCGACCCTGTAGCGAATTCCAGATCCCAGTCACCGCCGTAATCAACCTGTCCGGTCAAATCATCAGATGCGGCGACATCCGCGCCAGTAAGATGTGCCAAAGTATCTACAAACTGTTCGCCGTTGGCAGTTTCAGTCAGGTTACAACCATAGATGAGGATGTCTGCATTTTCATCCAGTGAACTTCCCCATGCTGCTAAACTGTCGCCGTATTGATTGATGTTGTCGGCATTGAGCCAGGCATTTCCTAATTTAACCGCACCGTCGCTACCATGTGAAAAAATGTGCACCGCATCAACATCATCATAAGCCGACAAAACATTGGCAATCTGTTCGATACCGTTAGCATCACTGTCAAGCACAATTATTTCGAATACTGTTGATGTATCACTACGGTTCTGTAAATCATCAATAAAAGATTGGTAGTCAGTAACTGATTCATCGATGAATACAAATTCCTGGCGTTGCTCTTCTACCTCACTGGCCTGTTGCTCTACTTGTTGTAAATGAATTTCGTCTGCTACTTGTTCTTCTGCTAATAATGCAGCATTTAACTCTGCCTGCTGCTCGATTTCCTGCTGCTCAACTGCCTGCGCTTCTTGCTCTTCTATCAATGCCTGTTGTTCATTATTAGACTGTGTATCTGTACTTAAAACACCTTGCCAATTTTCCTGTAGCTCGGTTGAAAAGGCTAAAGACGATTCAATATCGCCCGTTTTATATTCAAGATCCCAGTCACCACCAAGAATAGTATTACCTGTTAAGTCATCACTTGCTGCAACATCAGCTCCGGTAATTTTACTTAATGAATTTACCAGAACAGTACCGTCTGATGACTCGGCAAGATTACAACCGTAAATAAGAAGATCACCACCATCAGTGAAAACATCTTTCCACTGCGCGATTTCTTCACTGCGTTGTTTTAGGTTTTGCTTGTTAAGTTGAGTTGCACCTAGTTCTAACTGTGCATCTTTTCCGTGCGAAACAATATGCACTGCATCAAGTTTGTTGTATTGGCTAATCGCATCAGAAATTTGTTGAATGCCATCACGGTGTGCATCAAGAATAACAACGTTAATATCACGGCCTTGTTGCTGCGCATTGATTACATCGTTATGAAGTTGTTGAAAGTTAGGTGCGCGTGAATCGATTATCACCAGTTCTGTTCGGCCACTAACTTCGCCAGTTTTATTAACCGCAACAGACGACTGTTCCGAATATTCCTGAAGAATTAATGTGTGCTCATTGTTGTCATTAACTAAATCATGTAACGTCGCAACACTCGATTCTGTTATTACAGCAAGGCCATCAGCTGACAATAGCAATCGTGGTTCCAGTTCTTCAAAAACAAGATTCGTATTGTTAGTATTTATTTTTTTATTCAACAGAAGCGGCCTTAACAGTTTAAGAAACTCAAACTAGAACAGTTAGCGCTACTGTCGACTTTTACTGTTGACGTTACTGTAGATAGCTCGAATATTTAGTTTCGGCGCATTTGAATGTGCAATATAGAATAACCGCACACTATATATATAGAAGAAATCTGTAGATTTACCAGTATAGAATTGTGACTCATCTCAGATAGTTAGTCATTTTTCATGGCATTTTGACCTGAAATATTTTAACTACCTAATTATCATTCGTCTGGGTTTAGCTGGAATATAGATTTTAGAAAAAAAATCTGAAAAAATAAATAAAATAATACTATATATTACAATCATTTAACAAAATAATATAAAGTAATTTATAACTATAGGTTCTGATGTTATTACTTAGTGTATTACCCAGTTTTATTACACTGTAGTGATATTACTCGAGCAAATTTATTTTAACGGAATCATCACACGCGCTTGAATATTTACGCATGATACGTTTCGATATTTTGCTGGCCGATGACTGCGCGTAAACAATATCTGCAAAGTAAGTACTCGTCTTTTGCTGCTTCTCTTTTATATCAGCCTTAAACCCTTTTGACCGTAGCTTATCTATACGCTTCATCGCTAATGATTTGGAATTAAAAACCCCTAAAACCAATTTCCGTTTGTTCGCTTTATGTAAGAAGAGGATTTCAGTCAAACCTGCATTTTGCATTTTCTGTTTCTCTTGTTTCGCTTCAACCTCAGAATTAAACAAACTACTTACTACTTGATACAGAATGCGTTCACCTGCCTCTGTCCTTAATTTCACATTTTTAATTTCAGCTTTTAATTGTGATAACAAATTGCTTAACGTTTTTTGTTTTTTATATGGCCCTATACTGTTACACAACATTGAATCGCTATCACTTTTGCTAGTGCCATTTTTGCTAGTTAACATCTTTACTTCTATTGATTGATTTACGACATTAGCTGAAAAATTATTTTGTGGTTTTTTATTCGCTAACGTTGCAAGCGAAACAGACATAAACTTAGCACTGCACTTAAGACCACCAGGTATTGCATAATCCTTATTATCAAGCTCTAAGCGCACGCTAAACGTTCCACTGGCCGCGTCAATAACTTTGTCAACGACCACGACTTTTGCAACAAGGTTTTTATAATCACCAAACTCGGGAACAATCGTGGCACGCATTCCTTTTACTATTTTTCCATAATTAGCCACTGGCGAAACCACCTCGATTCGTAATGGATTAAGTTGCGCTAACTGCAATATCGGTTTGGTTTCAACAAATTCACCGGGATTTGCATATCGCTTAACCACCACACCATCAATTGGACTTTTTATTTTCCGTAAGTTTAAATTTGTTGTTGCGTGTTTTAATTCTAGTTCAGCCAACTTTTTATCATTATCCGATTGTTCTTTTTCACTTTTTGTAATGGCTTTTTCTTTGTATAACTCAGCGGCACGCCTGTATTCGGCTGCGCTCAACTTTAGCCGTTCACGACTGCTTCGCACATTAACCTGTTCAATATCTGATTTTAACGTAGCAATAATTTGTCCTTTTTTTACCTGATCACTTTTATCAACTGTTAGAGTGTCTATTACGCCTGCCACCGAACTGCTCAAATCCACCATTACACTAGGTTCAATCATACAATCAATAGCAGGAATACTACTGTTTTCTTCTGCGACCAATAAACCAGGCAGTAAGAGCGAAATACCTGCAGTGAAATAAAACTTCGCTATTATGCCCTGCTTTCGTTTTTTAAATTTAATTAACATAAAAATTATTATTCCGATTCGCCGGTAAATGCCAGCATAGAGTCACGTTTTTCATCTACCTTCATCATCGATTTTCGAATTTGACGATGGTAGTATTCAATTAATCGCTGCGAGACGTTAATGGCCGTGCTCGCTAAAAATTTTGGTCTCACTTTATTACCCGTCATTGTGCGTAATTTTTTACGATAGTTCATTAGCAATAAAACTACCCCACTAAAATATTTAGTGACTGCATCATCTTCAAGTGAACAAATTATTTTATAACTTCCGGGGTCACCCTGACGCGCGCAACGTCCAATCAACTGTCGATCTATTCTTCTTGAATCATTTTTCTCGCAACAAATCACATGTAAACCACCCGCTGCTTCAGCTGCTTTATCTAATTTTATATCGGTACCACGACCCGCCATATTTGTTGCCACGGTAACACAGCCTGCCTGCCCCGCAGAGTCGACTATTTCAGCTTCTGAGGCATGATGCTTAGCGTTTAAAACTCGATGTTTACAGGCTCTACCCTTCAACAAATCACTTATGTATTCAGAATCTTTAAGTGTGCGCGTCCCTATTAATACCGGCCGATTCAGTGCTTGCTGAGAAATTGCTTCGTCAACGACTGCCTGCCATTTATCTTCATGAGTATAGTAGATAAAGGTTTTATCGTTACGACGCTGC
>CAZCOZ010000087.1:4657-9558 GCA_964500555.1 uncultured Thiotrichaceae bacterium
TGTATTTCACCTTCATCGACATAATAGTTAACATCTTTTTCGTAACAATGCAGAGCGCATAATGCCTGCTCGACTAAGGCTTTACTTCGTCGCTCTCCCTTCCACAGGCCTCGCATATCTGCTGTTAACTGATTAAGATAAGATTCTCCCTGCAGCGTTAATGTAACTTGCTTCATTTTTTTATCAGCAGAATAATAAACCCTGCTTTCTAACTGACGTGCTAACCATATCGCTTCGCGGTGTAATTCTTCCTGTTGTTTGTTATCTGATTTAGTAGACAGAATTAATGGCGTTCTAGCTTCATCAATAAAGACGCTATCAACTTCATCCACAACAGCAAAAGACAATCCTCGAAGCAATAACTTATCCTGAATGGATGCTACTTTATACAAAGAAGATAACTTAAAATCCAGTTCGGTATTAAATTGCTTTAATAACATACGATCACGCAGGTAATCAAAAACAAGCTGCTTACTCGTACAATAAGTTATGTCACAGCGATACGCCTGTTGACGTTCGTCTTCACTCAACCCATCAACAATACAGGCAACTGTCAGACCTAACCTGGCATAGACAGGACGCATTAAATTCACATCACGCTCAACTAAATAATCATTCACCGTCACGACATGCACTGGCATATTTGCCATCGCAGCACAACTTGCTGGCAAGGTTGCCGCTAACGTTTTGCCCTCACCCGTCTGCATTTCCGCAATCATACCCTGCATCATTACCCAGCCACCTTTTAACTGGCTATCATAATGCGGCATATTTAATTCACGTTTGGCGACTTCTTTGATAATGGCGAACGCACGATAGATCGCTTTATCAGATAAGCCTTTACGATGCAACTCACGCTTAATTTCAACAATACTTTTATCTAAATCTGCATCGCTCAGATGCTCAATCTTTTCATAATGAGCAGTAACACCTTCAAGCATCCGCTTATTTGATTTTTTCTGTACTCTAAACATGGAGAAAAATAAGCGATGCAAACGTAATAGCACAACATCAAACCATTTTGATTTTTTTTTATTTCTTGTTGGATATCGTCCGTAAAAAATATTGGGATGCGGCGCTAATAATGACTCGTTTTTTAAAAAGACTGACATTGTAGTTACACTTTGCCCTGGGAAGTTCTGATTAAGTCTGAGTCGAACAGATTGTGATTAAAATGTTCTGATTCAAGGCGTGGAAGGCACGTAATAGCACGGCTATTGCGAAGTTTCACAACGTGGAAGCAGGGCATTTTAATTGCAAGATGTCGATTCATGACTTGATCAGACCTTCCCTAGCTCATTAAGAAATAATTCTTCAAAAGATCGATACCATTGTGACGCTAAGGACTCTTTTCCATGCATAAATTTAACGAATACCCGCTGCCCAACATGAGACACTTTAAGACCCTCAGGCAAAGCCAGCTCAAATTGAAAGAACTGCTCCTGCGTTGTTATACCTTCTGTATCCAGCGGGTCAGTTTGAATACGCCCGCCTCCTTGCTGCGCTAGTGCTTTGCTGGGTAGTTTATTTGCTGCTGCAGGAATTTCCCTAAGAATGCTTGTCTGATATTTTTTGCTGATATCGGATACCAGACGAACTTCAACCGCCTGAATGTTTTTTCTGACTAAACCAATAGCATTTTGTGGAACTACACCTAACAAACTAACCTCATCATAATTGATAACATACGCTATCGGGTCTCCCTGTTTGACAAAATAACCTTCAAGCTCACTGCTATTCGGCATAACAAATGTGCCATCAACTTTAGAAGTCATCACCATTTCACTGATTTTCTCTTTCAGACGCGCCAGTTTTCCCTGCATTAAAATCATTTCTTCACGTGCAATATCTGCCTTAACAGTATCCTCAACGACTAATGAATAGTGCTTTACTTTTAATTCATGATATTTTGCTTGCTGTAACTTCAGCTCCGCCTTCAGTAGCGGGTCACTGGTTATAATTAATTCGCTGTCCGTTTTAACTATACCACCTGATTCGATTAGAACAGAATCAATAAAACCATCTGCCTTAGCACGAATATGGGATTTTTCCGGCATCCATACTACCCCTTCTGTTACCGTATTAAGGGGTACAGGAATCATAAAGATGATCGCGCTTAGTACGGCAATAAACCCGGTGGTAATGGATACCGCCCGTTCTCGTTTTTGCATTAATACTGGACTAGAAAATAAATATTTCGTCCATCGAACAAGCGGCATAATGAGCTGCATAAACAGTGCCCAACATGCTAATGCAACGCCGATAAAGAAATATTGTTTTGCAACAAACAAGGTAATCGCAACCATAAGAAATAATCTATAAACAAATGCGGCAGCGGCATAGGTAATAAACCAGAACCTTTCCCCTTTCGCTCTAACCGGTGATTCCACGCCTGTTACTTTAAAAATATATTTTTGAATTAAATAGCCATAGTATTTATTACTGCGTTGTGCCAGTCCAGGAATTTCAATTGCATCAGCAAAAACAAAATAGCCATCGAACTTTAATAATGGGTTGCCATTAAAAAGCAAGGTCGAAACACCACCAATAAGCATGACGTTAAATAAAATATCACTGGCCATTCCCTGCTGAATATTCAACCAGATAAGCAAGGCAATCGAGGCTAATAATAATTCAACAATAATACCTACCGCTCCAACCAACATACGTTTGTATTTAGAACGAAATGAAGAAGCTGCAGATGCATCGACATAAGGTACAGGCATCATTACTAACATCATGATACCAAGCTCATGTACTTCTCCCCCCCAACGTTTGACAGCGAAGCCATGCCCCAACTCATGTAATGCTTTAATTACAGGATATACCAGCCACATTAAAAACAAATTAGTCGGGGACAATGCATTTTGCGTCGCATGATTACTTAATAAATCCCAGTTTTTTACCATCTGCATCGCTGCAAACAAAACAATAAATAATCCTAGAAAACCAGCCACACGCGTAAAAAGTGGTGCAACAAAAAAAGCATATTTTGATAAAAAAGCATCCGGATCCAGCAGTGAAAAACGCAAGGCTAAGGGGTTGCCGTATTTGGTTTTAAATAACTGTTTACGCTGTTGACTACGTCGTTCTATTAATTCCTGAATATCAGCAATATTGCCTGCGTGTAGGAAATTAGCAAAATGCAGAGTACCAAGAAGCCGAATAACTTCATTTTGAGTTGGCGCATCATCACCTAATTCTTCATTTAACTGTTGCCATATTTCATCGACGCTACGTTGACCATCAATTAAACGAATAAAGTTATAGGCGGCTTGATTGAAACGATGATGCTTTCCGCTTATTTCATCACGTAAAACATACCAGGTCGTTTTACGATAGATATGCTGGTGTACACGAACATGATTCGGTAACGAAAGTTTGGTATCAGCAATCCGATACCAATGTGAATTGAGCAATTGGTCAGACACGATTATTTACCACCAGGACCAAAGTTTAAGCCTTATCCAGTCGACCATTTTATGCGTCCAAATCCAGAACAACTGACGCTCGCCTACTTTGATCTTGGCCACACCCTGCATACCTGGACGTAAGAAATCAGGTGTTGTACTGAGCTTAGCTTCTACCTGAAAATAATTTATACCATTCTTAGCAGTTGAAACCGGGGTGATTTTAACAACTTTAATTTCAAACGTTTCTTCGGCTGCCGCGGATAACGTTAGCTCGCCCATCATACCGATAACCAGTTCTGAAACATCGGCTTCATCTACCTGCAAAAGAACGTGATAATCATCCAGTGGAGAGACTTTATACAATACCTGACCACGCTCTACGGGTGCACCTAAAGCACGCGTGTAATCACCACTGACAATGACTGCGGTGATCGGTGAGGTAATTACAGTACGATTTAATTTGTGCTCTAATATTTCCAGCTGTGCTTCTGCCTGTGACAATTGAGCACGTAAAATTCCAATTTGAGAAAGATCATGCAACGCTAATGCTTCGCGATATTCTTTCGATATTTTCTTATGATTGCCTGTCCATTTTAGTTTTTCCAGTTGCAGGTCTCGATCATCCAGTGTCGCTAGTGTTACCCCTGCCTCGACAATATCACCTGGCCGCGCTGAAGCATCCTTTATGTAGCCGCCTTCGGGAGAAGTAATGACTCTTTCTATCGCCCCTTCTAATACCGCATTTGCCGAAACCTTATAATCCCATTGCACAAAAAAAGTAAATAGAAATACACAAAGAAGAAACAGTGAAACAAGTTTGCCGCCGAGATAACCCGAACCAAAAATACCGGACAATAAATCAGCGCTTGACGATTTTATTTTTTCGCTAATCGGCCGATCATGCAACCTGCGATAATGCAAAGTCGGAGAAAATAAAGCCGTTAACTGTTCACACAACTCTTTCGTTTCATCCGAAAACTCACCTGCTTCGCCCTGGCGCTCGAACATGACCGCTCCGATAACAATTTCATCAACAATCAATGGCACAGTACAAATATACTCACCTGCATATTGCCTGATTAGTGCGTCATGATCCTGGGTTGCGTAATAGCTATTTGAAGCGGGAGGATAAACGATTGTTTCTCGCTGATCGATTGCCTCTAACATAGCAGCTTCAATACTCTTAATAATATTCTGCCGCGTAACGTCATGCGCACTATTAGAAATAGTTTTCACATGAACATGATGATTTTTCACGTAACCAAGACTCACGCGTTCACATTGCAATCCGCTCGCCAGTTCCGAAACAACGGCCACTTCTGCTTCAGATGAGTGCGATTGCGACAATGCCATTGCAGATACTTTCAACGCAAATTCTGCGTTACTGGTATTCTCTTCTGGTGACAACTGACTCAAGCAACTTAACCACGCGATAGCTGCTTCAACCTTTTTCAAATAATCCTGTGCGGGTAAATGTTGTTCGTGCGA
>CAZCOZ010000088.1:0-3981 GCA_964500555.1 uncultured Thiotrichaceae bacterium
TCTAAAATATCTTTGGCACTATCGTCACAGAATAGTTTTCCCAGATCACGTTCGTGATAAGCAATATTATATTCGTTTACTAGCGCGATGAAATCCCATTGGGTATAGCGACTTAAAGCAGATTTACAAAAGTGGGGATTATTTGAAATAAAGTTACTGGCATCCACATCCATATTGGTAAAGTTGCAACGCCCGCCACCGGACATTAGAATTTTTTTACCGGCTTTATTGGCATGATCCAGCACAATAACTTTTCGTCCGCGTTTTCCCGCCTCGATAGCACACATTAAACCTGAAGCACTTGCACCAATAATAATGACATCTGTTTTAGTCGGTTTTAGGGGCATAATGCAGATGCGATTAGCGGTTAATGAGTTAGGCGGATGGGTATATTATCAGGTTCAGCGGTTAAAACGAGGTTCAGCAAGTGGCTTATTATTAATGTTTATAAACCGTAATTTAGAATAAAGATGATGTTATAAAATGCTTTTTTTGAAATATTGAATATACTCAGTATATGTTTAATACTTTCATTCATCGTTTTAGCAATATCGCTCATAGTTCCTGGTTCTGGATACTGACCATTATCGCCGGGCTGGCTTTATTAGTTTTTGCATTATCCTATCAATACATCTTTGATGAGTTGCCCTGCGTATTGTGCATACAAATTCGACTCTGGATTTCTTTACTGGTTGTTATTTCAATTGTTGCCGTGTTTATTCATCGATACCGTATTCCAAATTTCATTGCGCATCTTTGTGTGTTTGCTACTGCTATTGCATTGACTGAACGCAGCTATCAGTTGTTGGGTACAGAGCGTGGTTTTTTGTTTGGTGATTGTGGATTTACTTCTGGCTTACCAGCATGGTTTGCGATTGAAGAATGGCTGCCATGGCTTTACCGTATTGAGACGTCGTGTGGGTATACGCCTGAAATTGTTTTCGGTATCACCATGGCAGAAGCATTAATGGTTTTGTCTGTTTTTCTTTTAGTGTTTAGTTTTTTTGTTACTCTGGCTTCTTTTAAAGAACGTAATCACTAAGCTACCTTTTTTGTGTCGTTCTTACACGAGCTGTCCTTATAATAGTAATCAATGCAGGGATCAGCAGTAACAACCAGCTCATTGCACCATGTCCATGGCCCGAAACGATTACTTCAGTAATGTGTCCGTCACTAACATAATCAGGGTCATCATAATAACTATCTTCCAATGGTAAGGCGCTAAGCGAAGCATCATCATAAGGGCCATAACTTAATAACCATTCATTGTGATCTGCATCATATAATTCGATGCGTACGTCATAATAGCCCGGTGAAAAACCATCAGCGAGTTCTGTTTCGATCGTCATGGTATCGTCTTCACTATCTAAATAAATATGATAATCATCGCTGGTCGCATAGTGATTCCATGGGCCACCTTCATAGCTAAGATATATTTTTGCATAGACATAAGCGACATCGTAAATCGTATCTGCATCAAATGTTACGCTGAACCTATGGTAAAA
Source organism: uncultured Thiotrichaceae bacterium (assembly GCA_964500555.1). GTDB lineage: Bacteria > Pseudomonadota > Gammaproteobacteria > SZUA-229 > SZUA-229. The sequence continues at coordinate 1,506 of CAZCOZ010000088.1, forward strand.
ACCGTCATAGTTAAAATCACTGATGAGTTTTGTGCTGGCATTATATAAAGTAAAGTCATGACTTGCAGTGCTAATACTAAATTGTTTTGTATCAGATTCTTTTACACTGGCAGCGTTTGATTCAATACGACTACCTTCTTTAACAAATGCTGGCATTATATCCGTGTCACCATTTTTAAGTTTTTCATCTCTAGCGACTTTATCTAAATTAGACCAGCGGGGAACGCTAATCGAAGTAGAAGAACGTGTGGCTGTGATTAAAGAATCAGACGCTATTTTTTTATCCGCTATTTTTTCATCATTTCCTGCTGCTGCAGGTAATGATAGAGCCAGTAGTGATACACCTATTAGTTGAACCGCTGGTTTGAGTAACATTGAAGTCTCCCGTTTCGTAGAATACGGGACTATTTCAACATTATGTAGCTGAACGATGGCTGAACGGAATTGAGGTAATTCCGTGATAATTACTGTCATCCTCGAATGTTTTTATCGGGAATGACAAACCGATTTTAACTGGAGACTACTAGTGATGTTCTACGAAGGAGTGAGGTTATAACACAATAGAAAATTCTGCGCCGCCAAGAGAGCTTTTGCTTATTGATAACTCACCATTGTAAGCATCAATAATATTCCGAACTATAGATAAGCCAATACCATGGCCAGTAGAATTCTGATCTGCACGAACACCACGTTGTTGCAGTTTTTCTACCTGATCTACAGCTATACCAGGGCCATCGTCAGCAATACGAAGTAATAACTTTTTATCTTTCTGCCTGGTTGCACTGATAACTATTTCATTCGAAGTCCATTTAAATGCGTTATCGAGCAGGTTGCCTAATAACTCCATAAGATCACCTTCATCACCTTTGAAATTAATTGTTTCATCTATATGCAAGTTCACAGAAATATTTTTATCGAGGTAGACTTTTTGTAAGCTCGCTAATATGCGATCAATGACAGGTTTTACTGCGATATTTTTATTCATACCACCGGATCCAACTGTTGCTGCACGTTGCAACTGGTATTCAACAATCGCATTCATGCGAGTGATTTGTTCCTGTGTTGAGGAATCGGGTTTATTGCTATCCGCCTTGTTACTTAAGCCACTTTGTAAAACAGCCAAAGGTGTTTTTAAACTATGCGCAAGATCGCCTAATGCATTACGGTAACGTGTTTTTTGATCGCGTTCCTGCTTTAATAATATATTTATATTACTGGCAAGTTTTTCAATTTCCTGTGGGTAGTTTTTTTCTATTTTTTCCTGTTGACCTGACTCGATTTTGCTTAGCTCTTTGCCTACATTACGTAGAGGCAATAAACCCCAGCGTAGAATCAGCGTTTGACTGAGAAGTAATAAAGCAGCCATACCAAGCAACCAGCTCCATAGTGTTTTCCTATATTCGCTGATTTGTCGATTGAAAGATTTAAGGTCGGTTGTGATATTAAATGTTAGTGCCAGATCTTTGGAATTAGTTGACCAGTTAATACCAAACGCTAATGTGTAGTAGTCATCGTTAGCGACACTTGTTTTTATCAAATGACGTTGACCACTTGCAATTGAAACGGGTGCCGGTGGTGTAGCGTCTATGGCAGAAGATGATTGCCACAGTATTTTTTCTGTTGCATCGGTTACGAAAGCGTACACACCTGAACTGGGTAAACCTAAAAGCAGATCTAATTCACTTGATGGCATGATTATTTCATCATTTTCGATTTCAGCCGCGGCCATCAATGCGTATAACTGACTGGTTAAATTATCACGCAGTGCACTTTCTGCACTTTTAATAAAGGCGCGATCCAATGCTGCGGCAGTCAATGTAATAAAAATAACTAATACAATGGTTGCACTTAAAATTATTCGTTGATTCAGGGACATTGGTATATCGTTTAGCGACTAATCGCAAAGTGTAAAACGATAACCGCGATTACGCAGTGTTTCGATGGGTTTAAGTTTGCCATCGGGATCCAGTTTTTTTCGTAATCGGCCGATTAATACTTCAATTACATTACTGTCACGATCATCATCGTGTGGGTAGAGATAATCCGCTAAACGTGTTTTTGAAATCGCTTCTGTAGAATGCCGAATTAAATATTCTAACAGTCGATATTCAAATGCGGTGACTTCAATTATGTCATCGTTGCGCACTACCTGTTGTGTTTCTACTTTTAAGGTAATACATCCGCAACTAAGGTCGGTGGTTGCTGAGCCAGTTGCGCGTCGTAGTAGTGCTTTTAAGCGTGCGATTAATTCTTCCATCTGGAAAGGTTTAACTAAATAATCATCTGCACCGGCTTCCAATCCTTCAACTTTTTCCTGCCAACGGCTGCGAGCGGTGAGAATTAAGATAGGGAGCGTATGGCCTTGTTCACGAAGTTTTTGAATGATTTCAATGCCAGACATACCGGGTAAGCCAATGTCAATAATAGCAGCATCAAGTGGATATTCAGTGGCAAAAAAATAACCTTCATTGCCATC
>CAZCOZ010000088.1:4081-9508 GCA_964500555.1 uncultured Thiotrichaceae bacterium
CGGAAGATAATATCAAAATTTCCCGTATGTAAACCAAACATAAATCCGATATTGTCAAAGCCATTGTGGTGACCACGGTAATAATGCTTACGAGGATAATAATGACGTGGATGGTGTCCGTGGCCTCTGGCAGAGTGGTTTCTGTAGACATGCCTATTATGGTGTTTGTTATGGCGTTTATTATGGTGTTTATACTTGTGGCCATAGCGACTAGAGTTGTGAAGAACATGTTTTTTATGATGACTACCACGTAACGCACTATTGTGTGATTTATGGCTTTTTGAGTAAGAGCGATCGCCTCTATCTGCCACCGCAGTCATAGGCGATAAAGCTAAGCCGATTGCTAAAATACCGATCAAAGGAAGTGTTTTTAGTGTTGAGATAAGATTCATTTCAGTCTCCGAACCAGTTAATAAAAACCGGGGTTTTGCCCGATGTTTGTAACTTAACGTAGTCTGGATGAATGGAAGCTGAACGAAATCAGGCTTTGGTGTAGATTTAGAGAAGTAAATCCTGCTCGACAGGGTTGAATATTGAGGTGGCATCGATAAGTGATTTAGCGGTTAGTGCTTTTACACCATAAACTTCAGTAATCACATTGTATGCAGATTTAACTTTTTTCAGTAATAAATCAAAATCTCCATCGCCTGACAACAGAATAATTCGATCAACATTTTTTGCTGTTTCCATGACATCAATAGTAATGCCAACGTCCCAGTCACCTTTTGCTGAACCATCACTGCGTTGTATATAGGGTTTAAGCTTTACTTCAAAACCGATATGTTTTAGCGCGTCCTGAAATTTTATTTGACTATCATTGATTTGGTTATTGTCACTGCGTTGAATCGCATACGCAGTTGCAGAAACAATATCACCTTGTGCGTTGATACGTTGCCATAACTTTCGATAATTAAATTGTTTGCTGTAGATATCGCGCGTTGTGTAGTAGATGTTTTGTACATCGACGAAGATGGCGATTTTTTCCATTTTTTTTACTGTCATTCCCGAATGTTGTTATCGGGAATCCAGACCTTTCGAGTTACCTGAGAGCAAGGGATCCCCGATAAAATCATTCGAGGATGACAAACACCTTTTATGTAAATGCTAGTAACGAGGGCGTGGAGTTAAGACGCCTTACGCCTCGTCTGATCCATTTCCTGGCTTGATAAATATTCTTCGTAAGTACCACGAAAATCCACAATACCATCGTCTGTCATTTCAATTATACGCGTTGCAAGTGATGACACAAACTCGCGATCATGGCTGACGAAGAAGAGGGTGCCGGGGTAATTCTCTAAAGCGAGATTTAAGGATTCAATGGATTCCATATCGAGATGATTAGTCGGTTCGTCGAGCAGCATAATGTTATTACGTTGCAACATTAACTTACCAAATAACATCCGGCCCTGTTCACCACCTGAAAGTACACTAACTTTTTTGTCGATATCGTCTGACGAAAACAGTAATCTGCCTAAAACGCTACGAATGGATTGTATATCATCACTTTCCTGTCCCCATTGACCCATCCATTCAATCAGCGGTTTATTGTCTTCAAAATCAGCAGAATGATCTTGTGCATAATAACCCAGTTGTGAATTTTCAGACCACTTAACATTTCCTTCGGAAGCTTCTACATCACCGTAAAGGCAACGCAACAAGGTTGTTTTACCAACACCGTTTTGCCCGATGATGGCAATCCGTTCGCCGACTTCAACCATGAGATTGAGCTTTGAAAAAAGTTCTTCATCAAAACGTTTACCCAAGCCTTCAACTTCTAAAGCAAGACGATGCAGTTTTTTATCTTCTTCAAAAGAGATATAAGGATTTTGGCGACTAGATGGTTTTACGTCTGCTAATTGAATTTTATCAATCTGTTTGGCTCGTGAGGTAGCCTGTTTCGATTTTGATGCATTAGCAGAGAAACGACTAACGAATGCTTTAAGTTCAGCAATCTGAGCTTTTTTCTTCGCATTTTCTGATTGCAAACGTTCTGTTACCTGAGTTGATGCAATCATGTAATCATCGTAAGAACCAGGGTAGAGTCGAATTTCACCGTAATCTAAATCGGCCATGTGTGTGCAAACGCTGTTTAAGAAATGACGGTCATGCGAAATAATAACCATGGTGCATTTGCGTTCGTTAAGAATGTCTTCCAACCAGCGAATGGTGTTGATGTCGAGGTTATTGGTCGGCTCGTCGAGTAACATAATGTCGGGTTCAGAAAACAATACCTGTGCGAGCAAAACACGCAATTTCCAGCCCGGTGCGACCTCACTCATCGGCCCATAATGTTGTTTGCTGGGAATACCTACACCTAATAACAATTCACCTGCGCGTGCTTCGGCAGAGTAGCCGTCCATTTCGGCAAACTCGGCTTCTAAATCACCAGCGCGAATACCATCGGCTTCGGTCATTTCTGGGTTAGCGTAGATCGCATCTTTTTCTGATTTTATGGCCCACAATTCTTCGTGACCCATAATGACTGTGTCGATAACATTAAACTCTTCGTAAGCGAATTGGTCCTGTTTTAATTTACCAATACGTTCATCGGGATCTTTTGAAATATTTCCAGCAGTAGATTCTAAATCGTTACCTAAAATTTTCATAAAGGTCGATTTACCACAGCCATTAGCACCAATAAGGCCGTAGCGATTACCGTTACCAAATTTTACAGAAACATTTTCAAAAAGTGGCTTGGCGCCAAATTGCATAGTGACGTTTGCAGTTGCGAGCATGGTTATATTCCGAGTGTTTAGGTGTGTTATTTTTGTACAGTAAATTTAAAATTCGGCTAGTTAAGTTCGACTAGTAAAATTAAGCTAGTGAAATTCAGTCAGATTTAAGCCGCATTCCTGGAGCGATTTTGATTGTTTGAACGTTTGTGGTTAGCCGACTTGTTTTTATCCCAGGGTGATGATTTTGACCGCGACCGAGATCGGGGCTGCGAGCCTGTCGATGCAGCATGTGATCCTATATGTGAATCTGTTCCCGCTACATTGCCATTTGCATCACCATTGGTATCAAGCTGCCGCGTACTACGTGGTTGATTGTCATCTTGCGTACGTTTTTTAGCGGTTTCCTGACGTGCATATTTTCCCGCTCTACCAACATATTTTTTCGGTTTCTTCTTTGCGTCCTGTTGACGGTTCTGTTGATTATGGCTTTGTTGATTGCGACCGCGACTCTGACTTGAATTCGACTGGTTATTATTGGACCTACCTCGACCCGAACCACCACGTGTAATGGGCTCGGCTTTAATTGAAGGGTCAATCTCAAATCCTTCAGTGGTAATCACTGTAATTTTATTCTTAATTAGTCGTTCAATATCTTTTAGCAATTTCAACTCATCAACACAAACCAGCGACATGGCTTCGCCTTCGTTACCGGCACGGCCTGTGCGTCCGATACGATGAATATAATCTTCAGCGATATTGGGTAATTCAAAATTAACTACGTGAGGTAATTGGTCGATATCGATACCACGTGCAGCAATGTCAGTCGCCACTAAAACGCGTACTTTATTGGCTTTGAATTCAGCCAGTGCACGGGTACGCGCACCCTGACTTTTGTTACCGTGGATGGCGGCGCTGGTAATGCCGTCTTTTGCTAAGTTCTCAGCAAGTTTGTTCGCGCCGTGTTTGGTGCGAGTGAAAATCAGTACCTGTTGCCAGTTGTTAGAACCAATCATAAAAGAAAGTAATTCACGTTTACGTTTTTTATCGACGTGATGGACAACCTGTGTAACACTGTCAGCCGTGGTATTTTGTCGAGCAACTTCGATTAATGCAGGGGATTTCAATAAGCTATTTGATAAACGTTTTATTTCGTCAGAAAACGTTGCTGAGAATAATAATGTCTGTTTTTTCTTAGGGAGTAATGCCAGTACTTTTTTAATATCGTGAATGAATCCCATATCAAGCATACGATCGGCTTCGTCCAGCACGAGTATATCGACATTCGATAAATCGATAGAACGTTGGCCAACATGGTCAAGCAGGCGACCTGGTGTGGCAACAACAATATCGACGCCTTTAATGAGCTTTTGTTTCTGTGGATTAATACTCACGCCACCAAAAATAACCGCTGATCGTAGTGGTAAATGTTTGCCATAGTCTCGTACACTTTCAGCAACCTGTGCCGCCAGTTCGCGTGTAGGGGCTAATACTAAAGCACGTAGCGGGCGACGCCCTCTAACGGGTTTTGTTGTTTCCATCAAACGTTGCAGCAGGGGTAAGGTGAAGCCAGCGGTTTTACCTGTACCTGTTTGCGCGCCACCCATAAGATCACGACCTTCAAGAATAATGGGAATGGCCTGTTTCTGGATTGGTGAAGGTTCTTTGTAGCCTTTATCAGAAACAGCAGTAAGTAATTCGGTCATTAGACCGAGTGATTGAAATGACATGCAGTGGTGTTCTCCAGCGTTTACGCAAAAATAATCAACCTGTCTGAAATCATATTAAATGACTTAGAACGGTCTAAGGTTGAAACATTATGTGTTTTAAGCTGAATCGATAGTGAAACTAGAGCGATTACGTAGACTAAAAACAGGTGCAGACCGAAGGGCACCAGAAATTGAAACCGTATTATACATGATGTTTATTAGAAAAAGGGAAATATATTAATGCTTTCTAATATGGTACTGCTTGCAGACTTAGCAAGATTAATTTGCTATATTTCTGTTTAATTTGATTCTTATCAAATATTACAATAACAATAATACAAAATAAAAATATTAGGAGAAAGACATGGGACTATTTGATTTTGCAAAAGATTTAGGTAAAAAGATTTTTGGTGGCGGTGATGATCCAGCTGAAAAAATTATGGAACATATTCTTAGTGATAATCCCGGCATCATGAATTTAGGTGTTGGTTATGATGATGGCAAAGTTGACTTAAGTGGTAAGGCGGAAACGTATGAGGCCGTCGAAAAAGCGGTGTTAATAGCAGGGAACGTCAAAGGCGTAACGGACGTTTCTGCGGATAATATTGATACGCCAGCGCCCCCTGTTGATATTAAAATAGAATATTACACAATCGTAAGCGGTGACACGTTAGGCGGAATTGCAAAACGATTTTTAGGTAATGCGATGGATTATCCTAAAATTTTTGAAGCGAATCGTGAAGTGATTAAAGATCCTGATTTGATTTATCCAGGACAGAAGATTCGTATCCCACTGGGTTAATTACATTGTTGTAATCTTTTTACAATCATTTGTTTAAATAAAAAGGCAGAATCTTCTGCCTTTTTATTTGTCTTGAATTTTTTGTTACTCAATATTACCCTTCACATTAGTCTGTCATCTTCGAATGCTTCTATCGGAGATCCCGCTAACCTAAATACAATAACCTCGCTGGATTCCCGATAAAAACATTCGGGAATGACGGGCGTTTTTAATCTAGTCTAAATACTCTTTTTGCCACTCTAAA
>CAZCOZ010000089.1:0-9381 GCA_964500555.1 uncultured Thiotrichaceae bacterium
CATCGAAGCATTTATTGACTGGACTGGCCGCACCGTTTCCTGGCTAAGCTTACTATTAGTATTGGTGACTTTCTCTGTTGTTGTTTTACGTTATGTGTTTGATAGCGGCTCTATCGCATTACAGGAAACCAGCAGCTATTTACACGCGACTATTTTCCTGGTTGGTATGGCTTACACTTTGCAACAAGATGCACATGTTCGTGTTGATATTTTTTATACCAATTTTTCACCACAAACAAAAGCATGGGTCAATCTTTGCGGTGCTTTGTTTTTGTTACTACCCTTCATGTTATTTATCACCTGGATTAGCTGGTCTTATATCGCAAGTAGCTGGTCGGTATTTGAAAGTTCACGCGAAGCCGGCGGTTTGCCTGGTGTGTTTATTCTAAAAAGTTTAATTCTTGTAATGACAGCACTGTTAAGTTTGCAGGCACTAACACAAGTTGCACGAAATATTAATATTATTTTACATCCCAGAATAAATGACGGCTCGAGTGACGACTTTCATTCTGAAAATAAACATGGTGACCTCTAGTGGAATACATGTCGCTCTATATGTTCGCTGGTGTTTTTGTTTTACTCTTAACGGGTTATCCCGTTGCTTTTACTTTAGCTGGCACCGCATTAATTTTTACTGTTATCGGTGAAACGACGGGGAGTTTCGATCCTGCATTTTTAGAAGCTTTACCGAATCGTCTATACGGCATTATCGGTAACCAAATATTAATGGCCGTACCCCTTTTTGTTTTCATGGGCGTCATGTTAGAACGCTCAAAAATTGCTAATGATTTACTGCTTACCATGTCTCGACTGTTTGGAAGTCTTCGTGGCGGCCTGGCAATCTCCGTTGTCATCGTTGGCATGCTACTAGCAGCAAGCACAGGTATTGTCGGCGCGACCGTTGTCACCATGGGTTTACTTTCACTACCCACTATGCTCAAACACGGTTACGACCCAAAAATTTCAACCGGTATTATTTGTGCATCCGGTACACTTGGACAAATTATTCCACCTTCCATTGTTTTAGTTTTACTCGGCGATGTTTTATCCAATGCTTATCAACAGGCGCAATTAGACATGGGGATTTTTTCACCTGAAACGATCTCTGTTAGTGATTTATTTGTTGGTGCACTAATTCCAGGATTATTATTAGTCACCCTCTACATCCTTTATATTATTGGTGTTGCATTGTTTAACAAAGAAGCCTTACCCGCTGCGCCAAAAGACATTGTTTATGATTCACATTTATTTCGCGATGTTGTTATGAGTTTGCTACCGCCATTAGTTTTAATTCTTGCCGTACTTGGTTCCATTATTGGTGGCTTAGCCACGACTACAGAAGCAGCCGCAATTGGTGCCGTTGGAGCGATGTTATTAGCACTAACAAAAAATATGCTGACGATTAAAACCTTGCGCGAAGTCGTTCGAAGTACAACGCGTGTTAGCTGCATGGTGTTTATGATTTTAATCGGCGCGGCATTATTTTCTTTAGTGTTCCGCGGTTTTGCTGGCGATGAATTGATTCAGGAGTTGCTTGGCGATTTATCGGGTGGAAAATACCACGCCCTGTTTATTGTTATGCTGGTTATGTTTCTACTGGGTTTTGTACTCGACTTTATCGAAATAACATTTGTTATTGTTCCTATCGTCGGGCCAGTATTGTTGGCAATGGGAATTGATCCTGTTTGGCTTGGCATTCTAATCGCACTTAACCTGCAAACATCATTCCTGACACCACCCTTTGGTTTTGCCCTGTTTTATTTACGAGGCGTTGCACCTGCTGAAATAAAAACCACTCAGATTTATCGAGGTGTCATGCCCTTTATTGCTATTCAGTTAATTGTAATGGCAATGATTGCTTATTGGCCGTTACTCGCCACCTGGCTACCTACAAAAATAACTTAATTACAATTTTAATTGAGGTAAGAGCAATGTCCGCAAACCAAATTTATTTTGCACAACATGGCCTCGCTATCGATAAATCAGAAAATCCTGAACGGCCTCTTTCTGCTAACGGGGTCACGCAGACGCAAGCGGTTGCTAATCACTTAAAAGCTTCATCTATTCTCATTTCTAATATTTTTCATAGTGGGAAACTTCGTGCTCAACAAACGGCTGAAATTTTTGCCGCTACACTGGTAACACCTTCGCCAACGCTACTCCATGGTATGTCACCAATGGATAATTGCGAAACACTGATAAACGACTTAAATATTGATCATGCATTATACGTCGGTCATCTGCCACATCTCGACAAAATCGTCTCCTCATTAGTGACCAAAAATGAGGCTTCACACATTCTTAAGTTTAAGAATAGCGGTATCGTTTGTCTTAATAACGACGATGGCAATTATTCTATACGCTGGTATTTAGCCCCTGACTTATTACATTTCGATTACTAAGTCACAGTAGTGTATTCGCATTCAAGATAAATACATGGGCACAAAAAAGCCCCGCTAGACGGGGCTTTTCATTTTCTTCTTTACTTAAATTTTTTGCTTAAGTTCTTTTCCTAAGATTTTCTACGAGCAACCCCAACTAAACCAAGTAAGCCTGCACCAAATAACCATACTGCAGCTGGAACAGGTATTGGTGACATTGTACTAGCTATTGTCATTGAATACGACGTCGTGCTTGAAGATGAAAAAGACCAGTTTACTTCAGTTGCATCAAAGCCATTACCTGCAAGCATACCTTTACCCATCAAATTTAAAAGACCAGCTGTTTGATCAAGAATGATCAGTGAATCTACATCAAGCTGCCAACCACCAACAGTAAAGAAATTGGTGACAGGTACAAAGTCGTCCAAACTCAACAAATCGCCACCCGTCGTACCCGGGAGAGTATCAAAATCAATGGTCCCTGAATCGAAAATCTCACCCGTAGCGCCGTTAGCAAATACAGTATTGAGGGAAATACCTACCGTATCAAGCAAATTAACCGCAGCCTCGTCATCTGTATTAGTCGCAAAATAGTTACCTCCAACGAGTAGTGAACCACTAACTGTTGCAGCAAACACATTTGCAGAAATGAGAGATAAACCTAACAGTAGAACTTTAATCATTTTTTTCATTTTAATATACCTTTAAAAACAAAATTTCCTAATTTACAGTCATTGCAAATTATTGCAGAATTTTTTTACGCAAGCTTTTTACGCAAGCCAAACCCAATCAAACCCATCGATAACAAAGCAAGAACACCAGGCTCCGGTACCGCTGTCGGGACAGAAGCTGTTGGAACGGGAATAGAAGGCGTTGCTGACCAACTAAGCAGGCCACCACCTGAAGCATCACCCGTAAATAACCAGGCGGCTGCAGTATCATCAAATCCACTAGCACTTATGATGCCTGTGCCATTCAGAACCAGAAAGTTGGCTGGGTCATTGGTAAAACCACGTACCACATTTGTCAGTTCAAACGAAAAAATATCTATGCTCCAGAAATTAGCGATAGGCGAAGAAAATGACTCAAACTGAAAATCACTAATATCACCAACCATGCCTGCAAGACCCATGAAGTCACCGTCACCACTCGTGGCACGAAACTTATCAAAACCAAAAAAATCAAAATCTACGCCTGTTGCTGTTGCAGCATTGTCGACGGTATTACCGCTGTTATCTATCAGGTGAAACGCGCCCGTCATCTCCATTTCCCCCGTGATGGGTAAAGCATAAGCAGATGTAGCAACAAGTGATGTAGCAACCATTAAACCTTTTATTACATTTTTCATTCCATATATTCCCTAGTCAATTTATATAATAATATTATTATACACTAAATTACTTTCCATCCAACAGTAAATTTTTACGTCACTGCTGAGTATAAAGCAAGTACTGTGCCATGAAAATTAAGTCACATATAAAACAATATGTTACAAAAAAACCTCTCATATTTGCTTACAAAGTGATCAATAACATATCTTATTTATTCGCACAGTGTAAAAATAATCGACAAGTTTATCTTGTTTAGTAGCAATCAAACAAAGATGTCAGCACGTAACCATTTGTTAAATATGCTATTTATATAGGTTTTTGCATGCTCATCTCACTGTTAATAATGGTGACACCCATTACAAACACACATAATATTAACTGCAATAATCTTCAAAATACACAGAAATTACGGCAATATGGCAACTGTGTTAATCATTACCAATAAAAATCCAAAATACGTGCCCTGCTAATTCAAATGAACCTAACATCGCCACTACACTTTATTTCACAAAAGCTACTGTATTTATGGATCAAAACCGATGTCATTCAGGCTGCTGACTCGCCACCTAAAAACAGCAAAATCATTTATGTTCTGGAATCACGTGCCTGGTCGGACTTATTGGTACTGGAAAAAGAATGTAAAGATTTACAGTTGAAAAGGCCATTATCTCGAATCCAGCATCAGCAGCTCAAGAATCGACACAGCGTCTACACCGTGGCACAGGCACGACCACTCAAAGCCTGGTTACAACTGGAAACGAAACGTTCGGCCATGTTAAGCGACATCTATCAGGTATTAAAAGAAAATCCTGATATGGACATACAGTTTGTTCCCGTCATTATTTTTTGGGGTCGCCCTGTACTGAAACAAAAACACTGGTTGCGTGTACTTTTTTCTGAGACCTGGGGCTTTGCTGGTCGTACTCGGCGTTTCTTCACTATATTAATGAATGGGAAAAATACGATATTACAATTCTCACCTGCCATTTCATTTCGGGAGCTAATTGATAACACCGTTGAAAATGAAAATAGCGTCGACAAATTACAGGCAACATTATCTGAAAGACTTGTAGAAATTAAAACTGCAACGCTTGGCCCCGATATTTCTCACCGACGTACGCTGGTACGCAAATTACTGAAAAATGATTCCATCGTCGACGCTATCAACAACAGAAGTACCACTGAAAATATTTCTACATACAGTGCTACAAAAAAAGCCAATAACTATCTTAATGAAATCGTTGCCGACCGTAGCTATATCACGATACAAATTCTGCAACGTGTTCTAACTGCTTTCTGGAATAAATTTTATTCTGGCATTGACGTACATTTTAGTGCACAACTTAAACAACTCGCGCTGAGCCACGAACTTGTATACGTACCATGCCATAGAAGCCATATAGATTATTTGCTTCTTTCCTATGTCATACATAATGAAGGTTTAGCCATTCCGTACATTGCGGCAGGTAAAAATCTAAACATGCCCGTGATTGGTTCCGTGCTAAGAAAAGCCGGTGCATTTTTTATCCGGCGTAGCTTTAAAAATAATGCACTGTATTCCACTGTGATGTTTGAATATCTTGCCTCACAACTTTCAACGGGAATGCCGATAGAATATTTTATTGAAGGTGGGCGTAGTCGTACTGGCCGTTTATTACAACCGAAACCCGGTATGTTAGCGATGACCATTCGCGCTTTCTTAAAATATCAACAGCGCCCTGTTGCTTTTATTCCTGTTTATATCGGTTATGAAAAAATGATCGAAAGCAAATCGTATCTGGCCGAACTTAAAGGTGATGATAAAAAGTCAGAAACTTTTTTTAGTTCAATTAAATCCGTGTTTGCTATCAGGGGATTTTACGGTCGCGTATCAACCAGTTTTGGTCAACCTATATTATTAAATGACGTACTCACAGAACAACAGGAAAATTGGCAAACGCAAACCTACAATGACAAACAACGGCCTGACTGGTTAAGGCCCGTCGTTAACCAGACATCAAAACAAATTATGCGGGGGATCAACCAATGCTGCGCTGTTAATGCCGTTAATTTCATCGCAACAGCATTACTGGCTGCACCCAATCAAACAATGGATGAAGGTGAACTGTCAAAGACTTTAGATTATTATCATGGACTGATTACGCATCTTGATTATTCCGCTTTTATCACATTACCTGATAACAACACGGCTAAACAAATTACACTCGCTGAGTCATTAGGTTTAATCCAACGTCGCCAACATGAAATGGGTGACTTCCTTTTTCTTGATAGCGCACACGCAATACTACTCACATACTATCGCAACAATTCTTTACATTTATTTGCTTTACCTTCAATTATTGCCTGCTGTTTTAACAACGCAACAACGCTAAACCGCGAAGATATATTAAGTCAGGTCAAAATCATTTATCCGTTTTTAAAAGCAGAATTATTTTTATCCTGGTCAATTGATGACATTAAACCCATTATTGATAAGATACTCGACTATCAATTAAAATCAGGTTCATTAACTTACAACGCCTCAACAAAACAATTTACTAAACCTGCTATTGGTACCGAACAACTTGCAACGCTATCGACATTAGCAAAAATAATTTCACCTGTTTTAGAATTATATTATATGATTTTTTCTTTACTAAGCAGCAACGGATCCAATACACTTACACGTAAGCGCCTTGAAGAATTGTGTTATCTAATGGCGCAACGTCTTTCTCAAATGTATGCTATCAATTCACCCGATTTTTTTGATAAAAAACTCATTGCTAATTTTATTAACTCCTTAATTACTTTAGAATATGCCTTTATCAATAAAGATAATAAAATAGAAATTAGTGAGCCGGCAGCAAGAAAAGGTCGTCATGCTCGTCGCTTACTCGATAAAAATATGCAATACAATATATTACAAATGTTGCGCACAGCTTCAACGTCTGAAAATTAACATATCTGTATCGAAGTTTTTACAAATTTTAAACGCTTTTATTTTTGTTCTTTGCGTTTTTCGCGGCAAATTTTTTACTTCGATTTACCATACGTTTTTTAGATGCCATCAATATTTGTAACTTCTCTTTATCATCTGCATCACCCCAGCGTATAATTTCTTCTATACTGCGGCCACAACCAAGACAAATATCCTTCTCATCCAGGCAACAGTTTCTAACACAGGGTGATGATATCGCCATTTACATTATTGCGCGTTTTGTATTGCACCCGTTAACGAACGTTATAATAAATTTTTTCAGAAATATCATGCCATGCAGATATCTGTTTATAAAATTTATTGTATGAATCGTAAATTTTCTGCGCAGCTTTATTTTTTGCAGCCAGTTCAGAGACTACATCGTTTGATAATTCTTTTAGTTTCGCTAAAACATCGTCAGGTAATTTTCGCACGTCAACTTTATGTTTAGTCACTAATGTTTCAAGCGCAGCATTATTTTTCGCGGCAAACTCCAGAGACATATCCTGATTAACAATCTTGCAGGCGTTTTCTACGATCATCTGTAAATCTTTTGGCAGTGCCTCAAGTGCTTTTTTATTGATAAGCGCTTCTAAAGTTGTGCCTGGCTCATGCCAACCAGGATAGTAATAATATTTCGCTGCTTTATGTAAACCAAAAGCTAAATCGTTATACGGACCAACCCACTCAGTCGCATCAATTGCACCCGTCTTTAATGACGTAAATAATTCACCGCCGGGTAAATTAACAGGCGTGCCACCTGCGCGCTTTAACACTTCACCGCCTAAACCGGGAATACGCATTTTTAAACCTTTTAGATCATTCGTGCTGTTTATTTCCTTATTAAACCAACCCGCCATTTGTACCGTTGTATTACCCGCTGCAGCTGGTACAACACCAAACGGTTTGTACGTTTCACGCCATAACTCCATGCCACCACCATAATATAACCAGGCCGTCATTTCCTGTGAATTCATACCAAACGGTACTGTTGAGAAAAATTGCGCTTCTTCAATTTTCCCTTTCCAGTAATACGCAGAGCCATGACCAATCTGTGCAGTGCCGCGAGATACTGCATCAAAAACTTCAAATGCAGGTACTAATTCACCTGCACCGTAAACCTTTACTTTTATTCTGCCATTACTCATTTCGGTTATGAGCTTTGCTAACTGATTCGCACCCGTGCCTAATACAGGAAAATTTTTCGGCCATGTCGTGACCATTTTCCATTTGATAGCTTTTTCCGTTTTTGCTAATCCAGTAGTGGGTATAACGGCTGCGGTAGTAACTACCGCGCCTGCGCTTGCTTGCTTAATAAAATCACGACGTTTCATATTGGTACCTTAAATTGTTAAAAACAAAGCTATCGCCGCGAAGAGCAAAAAATACGCAGAACTGTATAGTTTACGTTCTCGTATCTTTTGCGTTCTTCGCGGAAAAAATTTTACTAAGCTGGTGATAAATTCGCGTAAGACATAACCAGCCATTTACTCCCTTCGGAAGAAAAATTAACCTGAACACGTGCATGACTACCACTGCCTTCCAGGTTCGTTACCATACCCTCACCAAATTTTTTGTGCGTGACCAACTGTCCAACATATAATCCATTAACCTTCTCTTTCGATGCATAACTCGACGTGGAAGTCGCACTTCTATATTGCGTCGGTGAAACACGATGTGAAGAGGAATGCTTACTTCGCACTTCATTCACCAGGTGTTCAGGAATTTCACTTATAAACCGTGATGGCGATGGATATAAATCCTGGCCATATAACCGCCGATGTTCAGCACAACTTAACACTAGCTGTTCACGCGCACGTGTAATGCCGACATAACAAAGCCGAC
This sequence comes from uncultured Thiotrichaceae bacterium, assembly GCA_964500555.1. Lineage (GTDB taxonomy): Bacteria > Pseudomonadota > Gammaproteobacteria > SZUA-229 > SZUA-229. The sequence goes on from CAZCOZ010000089.1 coordinate 8,514, forward strand.
GCTCTTCTTCTAATTTACCCTCTTCTTCCAAAGAACGTTGGCTTGGAAACAAACCCTCTTCCATACCGACAACAAATACTAATGGAAACTCTAAACCTTTCGCGCTGTGCATGGTCATTAACTGCACACAATCATCCCATTTTGCAGCCTGCCCTTCTCCCGCTTCCAGCGCAGCGTGAGTTAAAAAAGCAGTTAACTCATCCATTGGCACTTCAAGTTCAGATGGGTCGTATTCAAAACCGCGTGCGGCGGTTACCAGCTCTTCAATATTCTCAACACGTGCCTGCGCTTTTTCTGATTTTTCTTTTTCGTAATACTCAATCAGACCAACATTATGCACCACTAAATCAACCTGTTCGTGTAGCGACATATCAGCACTATCATCTTTCATGCTTTCAATAAGCGTAATAAAACCCTGCAGCGCATTCATGGCTCTTGCTGGCAGCCCTTTATCTTCTATTATTTTTTTAGCGGCAAACCACAATGTTAAATCTAATTGCTTCGCTAACTCACGTACTTTTTCGACACTGCGCTCACCAATTCCCCGTGTGGGTGTGTTCACTACTCGCTCAAACGAAGCATCATCATTTGCGTTATTCATCAACCGTAAATACGCCAATGCATTTCGAATTTCAGCCCGCTCGAAGAAACGCATGCCACCATAAACACGATAAGGAATGCCTTCACTAACAAAACGCTCCTCAAAAATACGTGACTGCGCGTTGGAACGATACAAAATAGCAGCGTCCTGTCGTGCATTCCCCATTTCAACAAACTGTTTTATTTTATCGATGACAAAAAGTGCTTCATCACGTTCATCATAAGCATTGTAAAAAATAATCGGCTCACCATCTTCGCCGCTACTCCA
>CAZCOZ010000090.1:0-1516 GCA_964500555.1 uncultured Thiotrichaceae bacterium
GTCACTCAAATGCACCAAAGGGGAAACACCGCTATGTCTTCACAGGCACCAAATGAACGCCGCGCTCGTACGCGTAAAGAAATAAAACAGCTTATTGAAGAGCGTAATTCTGTCCTTGCTCAATTTTACAACCTTGCCAAATATACTGAAGCCGATAACGATACCCATAACATTCCTGAATTACTTGAAGAGTTCTGTCAGGAAATGGTTGATTATATGGCAAAGGGTCATTTCGAATTGTATCGACGTATTGAAGAAGGCAACGAACGTCGCGATGAAATTGTACAGTTAGCAAATAAAATCATGCCGAGAATAAGTGACACCACACAAGTTGCCATTGCATTTAACGATAGATACGACAACACTGATGATCTAAAAGAAGAAAAATTCGAACAGTTACCTAATCACCTTACTAAATTAGGTGAAGAACTTGCGGTTAGAATTGATCTGGAAGATCAAATTATTAATACGCTACTTGCTGTTAATAGTAAACCAACATTAACGTCTGTTAATGCATAATCAAGATTAAATTGTTACAGTGAAACATCAAGCGCCGACTTCTGTTTAGCCAAACACCAGCAGCGGTGCATTGGTTTACGCCTGTAGTCTTCCGTTGTAGTCAATGGCGTTATCTCTTTGAGATAACATAACTCAGTCAAACTGTTATCTAACTTAAACCCGCGCGCGTTAGTAGAAAAAATGATTTGCCCATCTTCAGCTAACAAAGCAAGACAACCACTCAGCAATGCACTGTGATCACGATTAATATCTAATGATGTTGTCATTTTTTTAGAATTTGAGAATGTCGGTGGATCAATAAATATCAGTTGATATTCCTGCTTGTTTTCAATATTGGCTTCAATTGCCTGATTAAGCCATTTGAGACAATCTTCTCGAATAAAAGAATGTTTGTTTTTTGTATATGGCCCTTCTGAAAAGCCATTAAGAGCCATATTCTCCTGAGCCCATTGCACATAGGTATTCGACATATCAACCGTTGTAGTCGAACTCGCACCGCCTGCAGCGGCATAAACACTGACACTACCCGTATAGGCAAATAAATTAAGGAAACGCCGGTTATGCGCAAGTTTTCTTATCAGCTGACGTGTATTACGGTGATCTAAAAACAACCCCGTATCAATGTAATCATATATATTGATAATAAATTTAAGACCATTTTCTTCAACGATATTGGTATAGTTTTTTCTGTCCTGTTTTTGATACTGCGATGTCCCTTCCTGTTTTTTACGAACTTTTAAAACCACATGTTTTTGCGTTGTTTCTAAAATTTCGGCAACCACGTCAATAACATCGTTAATACGCTGAAACGCCTTATTTTTATTTATGGTTTTCGGTGCCTGATATTCCTGCACATAAACCCATTGATCATAAATATCAATGGCCACCGCATACTGCGGAATATCTGCATCATATACCCGGTAACAGCTAATATTATTTTTTCTCGCCCATTTTTTTAAATGTTTATAATTTTTCTTTAAGCGATTTTTAAACATTA
>CAZCOZ010000090.1:1616-2806 GCA_964500555.1 uncultured Thiotrichaceae bacterium
CTCTTCTCTTTTTCTTTCTGCTTCGTCAATGCATCGATACGATATTGATAGAGTGTTGCGATGAGCGCACCATTGAATAAAGTATTCTTACGAAAAGCACGCAAGCCTAAGCTACGCGCGAGCTCCTGTTCTGAAGTGATAACAACAACCGTCCAGCCATCAAAGTTAGCTTTTAGCTGAATACCAAAGCGATAATATAATGTACGCAACAGTTGTACCTGGCCAATACGTTTACCGTAGGGTGGATTGGTTACGATCAAGCCTTTTTTATCGGTATAAGGCGTTAAATTATCTGTTGCATCTTGCAGGAAAACTTTTATTACATCGGATAGTCCTGCGGCTTCAATATTTTTCCGACTAATGCCAACCAATATTTCATCACTATCGCTACCTGTGATTTTTGGCAATGACTGTAGGCCTTTTTTCCGTTTTTCCTCCGCATCATTTAAAACATCTTGCCAGACATCAGCAACAAACTGTTTCCAGTGAATGAAACCAAAGGTTTCACGCAACAATCCTGGAGCAATATTGGCAGCCATCATTGTTGCTTCTATCAGCAAGGTTCCACTGCCGCACATGGGATCATAAAAAGGTAAATTTTGTGTGTAATAGGAATGCCATTTCGCGCGATACAACATCGAAGCGGCTAATGTTTCACGTAAAGGCGCACTACCAACCGAGACTCTATAACCGCGTTTATGTAATGCCTCACCCGACAGATCCAGATAAGCCATACATTGTTTGTTACTTAGATAAACATTAATACGGACATCGGGTTGCTCTCGATCTATCGAGGGACGCTGCCCAGCGTTTTCCATAAATTGATCAACAACAGCGTCTTTAACACGCAAAGTAGCAAAGTGACTGTTGTTTACTTCGTTGTGCGAGCTAAAGCAATCGATTGCTAAAGTATTGTCTTCAGAAAAGTGATCAGACCAGTTTATACTGTATATTTCATTGTACAGATCGACATCAGATTCAATAGTAAACGTGTTGAGTTGCAATAAAACACGGCTTGCCACACGCGTCCACAGACAAACCGCATAAGCCGATTTAAGTTCACCCGTAAATGAAACACCGCCGGTTTGAATTTTGATGTCACTTATGCCGAGTTGTTCAAGCTCTTTTTGAAGGATATCTTCAACGCCCTTAGAACAGGTGACAAAGAAATGATAAGGTGAATTCAAGGG
>CAZCOZ010000090.1:2906-9326 GCA_964500555.1 uncultured Thiotrichaceae bacterium
CACTATTTAAACGATTAAGGTCAACAAAATCCAGTGAATAACTATCTACTTCAGAGGCTGCCGCATCTCTACTAACGCCGCTGAACACTACAATATCAATGTCTTTAAGCCGTGATAAAGGTTCACGCAGTGGCCCTGCTGGCAAACAATAGCCATTACCGTGACCACGAACAGAATCTACAACACAGATTTCTAAAGCTCTTGCCATTCTATAATGCTGTAATCCATCGTCAGATAACACCACATCACATTTATTATGACAAAGTAAAAATTCAACAGCAGCAACTCGATCAGCACCAACCACCACCGGTACGTTTGTTTTCTGATGAATCATTAAAGGCTCATCACCCACCAGGCTTGCGCTATCAGTCTTTGATACCTGCTTGACACCCGTTATGCTGCCGCCATAACCACGACTAACAACACCCGGCTTATATCCCTTTGATTGTAAAAAGTCACATAACGCTATTAGCATGGGTGTTTTACCGCTGCCTCCAATTGCTATGTTACCTATTACAACAAGCGGTTTATCAAAGGAAAAACTTTTTTTCAGCTTTAGCTGGTAAAGTTTTTTTCTAATATAAACGACGAAGCAATAAAGCCATGAGATGGGTCGTAATAACAAAGCGACCAGATTTGAATCATACCAATATGTATCGAGTGACTTCATGTTAGGTGTTTAATAAAAAACAAAAAATTAATTTTCCTGGCAGGTTTTCTTAACTACTTTTCTTGGCTATTTTTTCTTGGCTATTTTTCTTAACTATTGTTCTTGACTAGCTCTCGGCTAGTTTTCCTGAAAATGCATTTGATGCAGCGTTGAATAATGCCCCTTTAGTGCCAGCAACTCTTTATGCGTGCCCTTTTCAACAATTTTACCTTCATCCATCACCACAATAAAATCTGCTTTTTCTATGGTCGACAGGCGATGCGCAATAACCAGTGTTGTACGCCGTTTCATTAAGCTTTCCAATGAAGATTGAATATAACGTTCCGACTCAGTATCAAGCGCCGAGGTTGCTTCATCCAAAATCAAAACAGGTGCATCTTTTAATAAAGCCCTGGCAATAGCAATTCGCTGACGTTGACCACCTGATAACAAAACACCACGCTCACCCACCATGGTTTCATAACCATCTTTTGTTGCATTAATAAACTCGTCAGCATAAGCCGCTTTAGTCGCTATAACAACCTGCTCATGGCTACATGTTTTCATCGCACCATAGGCGATATTGTGTTCAATCGTATCATTAAACAACACAACATCCTGTCCCACATACGAAATATGACTGCGCAAATTATGCAGTTCAAAATCATTTATATTCGTGTCATCAAGACGAATTTCGCCTGAAGAATAATGTTCTGACGAAAGATCATAAAGTCGTGGAATCAGGTTTAACAAAGTGGACTTGCCACTTCCAGAGCGACCCACAAAAGCAACCGTTTGGCCAGCTTCAATGGTTAAGCTAATGTTTGATAAAGCAGGCGTTTCGTTTTCTTTATGAGAATAAAAAAAGTTAACATTATCAAATTCAATAAAACCTTTTACCTTTTCAGAAATGTAAGTCCCTTCATTGGTTTCATCTTTCAGATCAATAAACTTAAAAATACTTTCTGCTGCGGCAACACCACGTTGTAACTGGCTGACAATGGATGTTAACGATCGAACTGGCGGTAATAACATTGACATAGTGATAATGAATGAGACAAATGTACCAGCAGAAATTTCTTCTATCATGCTATCTAACGTTGCCATATAGATGATTAATGCTAAAGCACATGCAACTAATAACTGCACGATAGGTGAGCTTAATGCCTGCGTCATCTGTAAACGAAGATTTTGCCGACGATTTTTATCATTAACCACAGCGAACTGATTTTTTTCGTAATCACTGCCACCAAATATTTTCACGACTAACTGGCCTTTGATCGATTCTTCGATAACCCTTGCTACATCACCCATACTGTCCTGGATATTTCGACTAATGTTACGAAACCGTTTTGAAACACTGATGATTAAAAACGTAACAATTGGTGCAACTGCTATAAATACCAATGCAAGCTTAACGTTTAAATAAAACATCCAGCCAATTAAACCAATAACGGTTAAAGTATCGCGGATAAAAACCGTAATGGCTTTTGTTGTAGCATTGGCCACTTGCTCAACATCAAATGAAAATTTCGAAATCAGCTGGCCCGTTGTTGCTTCATCAAAAAAGGCTTTAGGCAAAGCGATAAGACGAGAAAACATTTCACCACGCAATTCACGAATAACATTGCGACTAATAACACTCATACCGTAACTGGAAACAAAGGCGCCGATAACCCTGACAAAGAAAATAGCGATTAATACTAATGGAATCCATTTGATAGCTTCAGGATCGCGATCAACAAAACCTTCATCCATCATCGGTCTCATCAATGCAGGAAATGCTGTAGACGCAGCCGCCACAATGACCATACCAATAAGCGCAACAGTAAATATTTTCCAGTACTCGAAGGTATAAGATAGAAGACGACGGTAAAGATAGATCGCCGAGGCTTTATCCTTACCCTTTATTTCAGAATTTTCATTGACAGACATAAAATCACAGACATAAAAATAAAATATAATTTATTTTGCTTCGACCGTTGCTATAGAAAGTTTCGTTAAACCTAATTGTGAAGCGGCATCCATCGCTCTAACAACGAATTGATGAGGCGTATTGGCATCAGCACGCAAAACGATCGATACATCTGTATCATCTCCAATTGTCTTTTGAATCGCCTGTTTCAGGGTTTTTAATTTTTTATTAACAATCTGACGTTCATTTAAAAAATAATTACCTTTAGCATCAATCGATAACACTAATGGATCACCTTGCTGTTGCACCGCTTTTGTTGATGATTCTGGAAGTGAAACTTTTAATTTTGCGTGTTTATCGAAAGTGGTTGATACCATGAAAAAGATAAGCAACAAAAAAACAACATCAATCAATGGTGTTAAATTGACTTCAACCGATTCTTCTTTATGCCCCGGACGTAAATTCATTTGTGATTCGCTCTACCGCTTCTGATTATTACTTACGATTATTACTTACGATTATTACTTACGATTCTTGCTTACGGCTGCTGCTTACGATTATTATGAAGTACATCAACCATCTTGATTGCTTCTCGTTCCATTTCAACAACAATACTGTCCACCTTACGACGAAAATAACGATAAAAAACCAGACTAAAAATAGCCACCGTTAATCCTGCCGCAGTAGTAATCATTGCTTGTGAGATACCGCCGGCCAGAGCAGCAGGATCCCCTACACCGTGAGTAGTAATAGCAGCAAACACACTAATCATACCAATCACTGTACCAAGCAACCCCAACAAAGGTGAAATTGACGCGATCGTTCCTAAGGTATTTAAAAATTTCTCCATATCATGAACCACTTCCCTGCCACGCTCTTCAATACACTCCTTAATACGCTCTCGGGTTTCCTTACGGCTCATTAAACCTGCACTTAGTATTTGACCCAGTGCGGATTCTTTACTTAATTCTTCGATGTCGGTACGTGTCATGGTATCTTGAATAATGGATTTCCAGACCTTTGCCACCAGGTTATGCGGCAGCACTTTTTCACGACGTAAACTCCAGAAACGTTCAGCAATAATGGAGAGAGAAATAATGGAACAGAATATAATGGGCAGCATCAACCAGCCACCGGATTTTACTAATTCAAACACAAGTCACCTTATGAGATAGAAACTGCTAATTACTTAAATATTGACGCTTGAAATATTGACGCTTGCGCATATTATAAGCCGGCAGTTAATTATTATTTTTATAGTTAGACGTATCTTACTTTATTTATAAACAACACTATAGGGTGATTTGTATCACCCTGCAGCCTAAAGCCTTATTTTTTATTCGTTATTTTTTGCACTATGATGCCAATATTTTAGTGATTGTTTTCGAAATTGCTGGAATTTAATTATTTCATCGTCTTTTAAAACAAGACTAATTGCACCGCTACTCTGTGTTTGTAATAGTGTGTGTAATAAGCGATGATCTGAGCCTGTAGAATGATGGGCATAACGTGCTAATACTTTACTATTTGGTAGATGATAACGATTATTGTAACCAACTGAAATAATAGATAATTTTGGATTTACTGTCGCAATAAACGCCATCGTTGACGAGGTATTACTGCCATGATGTGGCACAATTAAAATATCAGATTCCAATAGTGTCTGGTACTTTTTCAGCAACTGCTCCTCAACTTTATTTTCAATATCACCAGTCAACAATATGGATCCAGAGTTTGAGCTAACCCGCAACACACAGGAATGATTATTACGAGATCCTTTATGGCCAGCCCTATTTTCGTCTCTTTGTCTCAATGGTGAAAGAAACTTAAAATTCACCTCGTCCCATTGCCATTCAAGCCCAGAAAAACAAAGCTGCTTATTTGTGGATTTTAACTTCTCAATATCTTGTCCTATTAACGTAACATCTGGATAGGCATCAAGCAGTGATGGCGCACCACCAATATGATCAGCATCACCATGGCTAATAACCAAAACATCAATTGTGTGCAATTTTTTAGCACGTAAAAAAGGAATAATAATATTACTTCCCGTATCTAATTTATTACTAAATTTAGCGCCTGCATCAAACACCAGTGTATGATTTTTCGTTTGTACTACGGCAGCAGAACCTTGACCAACATCCAGCACTGTAAGTTTTATTTCGCCCTGCTGTAATTCTACTTCTGTCTTTACTAGCCCCGGTAAGAAACAACTTAGAAAAACAATTACTGACAAACATCTTAATAACCCATAATTTTGCGATGATATTTTTCTTGAATAATAAAACAGTAACAAAGAAAAACTTGCCAATAATAGACCTAAAAGCCCAAGCCCATCGTATTGCCACAATGCAAAGTTTTGTAAAGACAAAGAAGACAACAATGGCCAAACTAGCTCAAGTAATACGGCAGAAAACTCAAATAGAGCATCTGAGACAGTAATTGAAGCAGCAGTCGTTATAAATGAAAAAAGAATAGCCAGCAATACCACTGGCACAACAAGAAAACTAACGTAAGGAATCAATAACAAATTCGCAAGAGGTGAAACCAGAGAAACTTGCTGAAACATAAACAGCGATAACGGCAGTAAAAATAAACTTATTATTAACTGCAAACGTAGCCAGTGCTTTAATATTGTTTTTACTTTTAACCACAATAAAGATCCTTCATCATTTTTCTCACTACCTGTAATGCTAATAAAAATCACTGCAACCGCAGAAAAAGAAAACCAGAAACCGACAGATAAGACCGCCAATGGATCAATCAATAAAACAACTACCAGAGCGAAACCCAGCGCATCCAGCGGCCGATGATTTCGTCGCGATAATAACAGAGCAGATAGTGCCACCAGCATAATAAGTGCGCGTTGCGTAGGTATTGATAAGCCTGCCACTAAAGCATATAACGTCGCCATAACGACACCCGTAATTAGTGCTATATGCTGCGCAGGCATAGTTTTTAAAAATGACACAGGAATGAAACGACGCGTTAATATATTTGCAAACAAAGCTGCAAGCCCAATATGCAAACCGGAAATCGCCATTAAATGGCTGGTGCCAGTATTCGTTAATACTTGCCATTGTTGTTTTGATATCGACGATTTATCACCAATAGCCAGGGCTTTAATTAATCCTAGAGTAGAAAGTCCGGGTGACTCTTCAGCCAACCGATCAATTCGTAAACCTAACGACTGCCGCATACGGTTTACCGACCATTTCGATGCATAGTGTAAACGCTGGTTGTTCCCTGATTTTCTTACATAACCCGTTGCATCTATGCCATTCTGAAACAACCATGCTTCGTAATCGAAACCGCCGGGATTCATAAAACCATGTGGTGGTTTTAAGCGAACCTCGAATTGCCACTTCTCATCGGCATTTACTTCATTACCGTGATACCAGCTAAGGCGAATCTTTTTGGGAAATGTCACTTTGACTCGATGAGCAGTATCACCTTTATCATCAAGCAAACGGTAATCATCTACCTTGAATTCGAAGCGCTGAGCTTTACCACTGCTGATTGGAATACTAGCAATAACACCAGTTACAATAATATCTTTGCCAATAAAATTATCATCAAGACGTTCGTTTAACGCTTTCTGGCCGACAAAAGAAGCGATAAAGAAACCCGAATAAATCAGTAGCGCAACGATAAGAAGTAATGTTAGGAACTCTCTGGTTGTCGAACCGCTATGCCGCGCGAAATACTCAAAAGTAAAATAGGCGGACACCAATAAGGCAGCACCCAAAGATAGAAGAAATAGCCGAGAAGGCAGAACAGAAAATTGCTGAAGCAGTACAACACCCAGCAACAAAGCCAGTCCGTAGATAAACATCCCTGCTTTAATGCTGAAATG
>CAZCOZ010000091.1:0-3380 GCA_964500555.1 uncultured Thiotrichaceae bacterium
TCTTGGTGTAGCCTTAAAACGTATTGTTAATCACTAATAATCTACGCTGTTATTTTTGTATTAATAACTCGGACAATGCCGCCTCAAGTTCGCTATAGCGAAATTCATAATCAGCAGCCATGACCTTCGTGGGTAGTACCCCGTTGACCGGATAGCAATAATTCTTCAGCCATTTCGCCTGGCAGCGGACTCAAATCTTTATTTTTAGAATGGTTGAGACTTATAATTTGGAATCGTGTTTTTCTGCAGCTTGCAGAGTATTGCGCAACAGCATTGCGACGGTCATCGGTCCAACGCCACCGGGAACAGGTGATATCCATGCTGCACGTGCCGAAGCGGCTTCAAAATCTACGTCACCTGTTAGCTTGCCGTTAGGCAAACGGTTAATGCCGACATCGATAACGGTTGCACCAGGTTTTACCCATTCACCTTTAACGATACCTGTTTTTCCTACAGCAACGACCAGAATGTCTGCGTCTGCCACATGAGAGGCCAGGTCTTTGGTAAAACGATGTGTCGTGGTCACTGTTGCGCCGGCTAATAATAATTCCATGCTCATTGGGCGGCCGACGATATTTGACGCGCCAACAATGACTGCATGTCTACCTTTAAAAACTTCACCTATTGTTTCCAGCATGTGAATGACGCCATGAGGTGTGCAGGGGCGAAGCGTTGGCATGCGTTGTACCAGTCGACCAATATTGTAAGGATGGAAGCCGTCAACATCTTTATCTGGATGTATCGCTTCTAACACTAAGGTGTCGTCAATGTGGTCGGGCAAAGGTAGTTGGACTAAAATGCCATCGATTTTCTCGTCGTTATTTAGTTCTTTGATGAGAGCGAGCAACGTATCCTGTTGTGTGTTCTCATCTAAGTCATAGGATTTTGAGATTAAGCCAGCTTCTTCGCAGGCTTTTCGTTTGTTTTTAACGTAGATCTGAGATGCTGGGTCAAGCCCGACAAGAATAACGGCCAGCCCCGGTGCGCGCTGATTATTTTTTAGCCGGTTTTCAATATCCAGGCGTACCTGATTTCTAACATCTTCTGCGATGGCTTTGCCATCAATAATCTGTGCCGTCATGTTATTTTTATCATGGTTCAAAAAAGGTGATTTTCGCACGTAGAATATAGTGACCACAAGGCGCAATTCGTACCTTGACCATCGCCTGAGCACAGCGTAATATTCCCCGCCTCTTGATTCGTGTGAAAACGCTCCCAATTAGTGTTTTTGCGCCATGTTAACGTGAAGCGAATGTTAAGAGTGTCGGGGTATAGCGCAGTCTGGTAGCGCGCCTGCTTTGGGAGCAGGATGTCGGGAGTTCGAATCTCTCTACCCCGACCATATTAGTATTTTTAGCTAATGGATTTAGCTAGAACGTTACAAAAATTCTGCGCCTGTAGCTCACTCGGATAGAGCATCGGCCTTCTAAGCCGAGGGTAGCAGGTTCGAATCCTGCCAGGCGCGCCAGATAATGCGCCAGCACATATTAAGTTCGAAGAAAGAATTATGGTGGGCGTAGCTCAGTTGGTAGAGTCCCGGATTGTGATTCCGGTTGTCGTGGGTTCGAACCCCATCGTCCACCCCATATTTAGTTTGAACGTGAAGCTAAAAATGAAGCTTTATAGTTAAAAATAGAGTTTTATAGTAAGTTACTGGAGTAAACAGCACGGGTTGTTAGCTCAGTTGGTAGAGCAGGGGACTCTTAATCCCTTGGTCGAGAGTTCAAGTCTCTCACGACCCACCATTTAGTTGGTGTCAAAAACTGATAATTTCATGATTATGTAGGCAAAACCTGCATTTTTTTGTTAATATCAGCGCCTTATATGCGAGAGTGGCGGAATTGGTAGACGCGCTGGTTTTAGGTACCAGTATCTTTGATGTGAGAGTTCGAGTCTCTCCTTTCGCACCATATTTTTTCTGGGTTGCCCTGCTCTGATTTTTCAGGGGTGAGCAACTCAAATTAAGTCTTAAATTTTATCGAGGTAGTTATGCAAGTTTCAGTTGAAGCAGGCGAGGGTTTAGAGCGTAAATTAACCGTCCAGGTGCCTGCAGAAACCGTCGAGATGGAAGTGAATAATCGACTGAGTTCATTAAAAAATACCGTTCGTCTTGATGGTTTTCGTCCCGGCAAAATACCTCTTAAAGTAATTAAGCAAAAATACTCAGGTGCCGTATTGCAGGAAGTGGCGGGTGAGTTGATGCAAAGCAGTTTTCGTGATGCGCTTACCCAGGAAAATCTGACACCTGCTGGTGACCCAGTGATTGATGCGAAAGATCTTGTTTTGGGTCAGGTTATGGAATTCACAGCAACATTTGAAGTCTACCCAGAAATTGTGCTTAATTCAGTTACTGATCTGACCATTGAAAAAACGGAAGCAAACGTTGAAGACAGCGATGTCGACAATATGATTGATACCTTGCGTAAGCAGAAAATGGACTGGTCTGAAGTTGACCGCGTATCGGCTGATGAAGATCGTATCAGTATTGATTTTGTCGGTACGATTGACGGCGAAAAATTCGATGGCGGTAGTGCTCAGGATATGCCGATGGTATTGGGTTCTGGTCAGATGATTCCTGGTTTTGAAGAAAAACTGACTGGAATGAAAGCGTCAGAAGAAGTGACTTTTAAAGTACCATTCCCTGATGATTACGCAGCGAAAGACTTAGCCGGCAAAGAAGCAGAATTTGCGGTTACCGTTAAAAAAGTTGAAGAGCCAACGCTCCCTGAAATTGATGAAACGTTTGCTAAAGCGTTTGGTGTTGAAAGCGGTGATACGACACAACTTAAAACCGACATTAAAGCGAATATGGAACGTGAGTTGAGCAGACGATTGCGTACATTGTTGAAAGAAAACGTGATGAATGCATTGCTTGAGCAGAATCAAGTTGATGTGCCAACGGCTACTGTTGCACAAGAAGCAGAAGCGTTGAAATCGCAGGCGGAATCGCAGACGCCGGGCGGTAATTTAACGGCCGATGCCTTTTCAGTTGAGGCAAAACGTCGCGTGCAGTTAGGTATGTTACTCGCTGAAGTGGCGAAGATATCAGACCTTAAAATCGATATGGATATGGTGAAAGCGCGAGTTGAAGAAATGGCGCAAGATTATGATGATCCTTCTGAATTTGTGCAATATTATATGTCTAATCAAGAGTTGCTTCGTGGTGTTGAAACACTAGTAATGGAAGATTTAGTGGTTGACTGGGTAGCGGATCAGGCAAAAATTTCAGCTACAAAGAGCACGTTTGACAAGGTAATGAATCCTGACGGTAAGTAGTTAAATATGTTAAATGTAAGGAGTTAAACGTCAGTAATTGAACGCGGCTTAGATGTGCTTGTTGATTTGACTACTTACATAAGGGGCTTAAACAGGTAATAATA
>CAZCOZ010000091.1:3480-9317 GCA_964500555.1 uncultured Thiotrichaceae bacterium
CCCATGGTCGTCGAGCAAACCGCTCGCGGCGAACGTTCTTACGATATTTATTCACGACTGTTAAAAGAACGTGTGATTTTTATTGTGGGGCCGATAGAAGATCACATGGCGAATGTGGTTGTCGCGCAGTTGTTGTTTTTGGAGTCAGAAAATCCTGATAAAGATATTTCTATTTATATTAATTCCCCGGGTGGTTCGGTGACAGCGGGTTTGGCTATCTACGATACTATGCAGTTTATTAAACCGGATATCAGTACGCTTTGCATTGGTCAGGCCGCGAGTATGGGTGCGGTGTTACTGGCGGCGGGGGCGAAAGGTAAGCGATATTCTTTACCGCATTCACGTGTCATGATTCATCAGCCATTAGGTGGTTATCAGGGGCAGGCCACAGATATTGAAATTCATACCAAGGAAATACTCAAAATCCGTGAGCAATTGAATCAACTATTAGCGAATCATACAGGTCAGGATATTGAGACGATTAATAATGATACCGAACGTGATAATTTCATGGATGCCGAAATGGCTGCCGAATATGGACTTATCGACGAAATGTTGCAAACGCGTAAGATAAGTTCCGAATCCTAAGCTCAAAATTCTGATATCGAGCCCTGATGTTTGAGACTTGATAGTCGAGCACTTACTGGTAGTACTTTGGTACTAGATCAATTCACACAAACGGCTGCATTTTGCAGCCGTTTGTGTGAAGGCTCGACGAAAAGAGACGGTTCGTCTATTTTTGCTCAAATTTCACCAGAAAGCCGACAGGAATTTTATCTATGGACTATTGTCTACACTAGACAGCACGTATTTACGCTGTCGTATTTATTAATAATAATTAGTATGTATATTTTTGTTATTTCATGCAGGAATGACTTGAAAGATTGCTCGTGACTTGGCAAGGTAAGGGCTACAGTTAAGGTGAGCACTAGATAAGGTGTTGAGAGAGATTTATGAGTGACGATAGAAAACCGGCAGGCAGCGATTCTGAGAAGCTTCTGTATTGTTCTTTTTGTGGCAAAAGCCAGCATGAAGTTAAAAAACTGATTGCGGGGCCGTCTGTTTATGTATGTGACGAATGTGTTGAATTATGTAACGACATTATTCTTGAAGAGCTGGAAGATGAGTCTAGTACTGCTATTGAAAAGCTGCCAACACCACATGAGATAAACGCCATACTCGATGATTATGTTATTGGTCAGGTGCGTGCTAAGAAAATTCTTTCTGTTGCTGTTTATAATCATTACAAACGTCTTGAAGTTAAACATAAAAAAGACGATGTCGAATTATCGAAAAGCAACATTCTGATGATTGGCCCGACAGGTACGGGTAAAACCCTGCTTGCTGAAACCCTGGCCAGATTACTTGATGTACCTTTTACTATTGCAGATGCAACGACTTTAACGGAAGCGGGTTACGTAGGCGAAGACGTTGAAAACATCATTCAGAAGTTATTGCAAAAATGCGATTACGATGTTGATAAAGCACAAACCGGCATCGTGTATATTGACGAAATCGACAAAATTTCACGCAAGTCAGATAATCCATCCATTACCCGCGATGTTTCTGGAGAAGGTGTACAGCAGGCATTGTTAAAATTGATCGAAGGCACCGTCGCTTCTGTTCCGCCTCAAGGTGGACGTAAACATCCTCAGCAGGAATTCTTACAGGTCGATACCTCAAATATCCTGTTTATTTGTGGTGGCGCTTTCGCTGGACTGGATAAAGTCATTCGTGATCGTTCAGAAAAAGGCGGTATCGGTTTTGGCGCGGAAGTTAGAACCAAAGATGAACAGCGTAAGGCGCACGAAGTCATTGATGAACTTGAAGCGGATGATTTAATTTCTTACGGGCTAATACCCGAATTTGTTGGTCGTTTACCCGTGGTTGCGACCTTAGAGGAGCTTGATGAGGATGCGCTGGTTACTATTTTGACTGAGCCTAAAAATGCATTAAGTAAACAGTACGGCAAAATGATTGAGATGGAAGGCAGTGAACTGGAACTTCGCGAAGAAGCGTTGCACGCCATTGCTAAAAAAGCCATGGAACGTAAAACGGGCGCACGTGGTTTGCGTACGATTCTGGAAAACCTTCTTCTGGATACCATGTATGAGCTACCTTCACTGAAAGGCGTTTCTAAAGTCGTTATTGATGAGTCAGTGGTCGAAGGCAGTAATCAGCCTTACCTGGTTTATGAAGGTGGTGAGCCTCAGCAACTGACCGTTGACAAGAGAAACAGCTTAAAATAGTTAGAAGGCATTTTCAGATATGTCTGTCATCGCAGGAAAACCCTGCTTTTTAAGTGGTTACTGCTAGCATACTGAAAATAGTCAATAGCTTTAATAGAATAAAAAAATAGGGTTTTTTCTGTTTTATTAAAGTCAGGCGCTTGAAATGCCGAACGGTTGTCTACACTTAGTAATAATAACTAAGCTGTAATAATTAATCATTAGAGGTAGTCCATGGCCAGCACAAAAGACAAAGAAGCAACGGTTCAGCAACCTTCTGAAGTTCCCGTTTTGCCTTTACGCGATGTCGTGGTTTACCCACACATGGTTATCCCTCTGTTTGTCGGTCGTGAAAAATCCATTCAGGCGCTTGATTCTGCCATGCAGGCCAACAAGCAAATCTTACTTGTCGCACAAAAAAGTGCCGATGTTGATGACCCCGCTATTGGTGATGTACATGAAATAGGTACGCTTGCGACCATTTTGCAACTCCTGAAATTACCTGATGGTACGATTAAAGTACTGGTTGAAGGTTCGCAGCGTGCTTACATTCAGGATATGAAGCAAAGTGGTGATTTTTTTGTCGCTGGCTATCGCTTGATGGCCGATGATGATGCAAAAGATGACATGAAAGAAGATCAGGAACTGGAAATTCTTTCTCGCTCGACACTCAGTGTATTTGACCAGTACGTGAAACTCAATAAAAAAGTACCCGCTGAAGTTTTGACTTCGTTAGCAGGTATTGATGAACCGTCTCGTCTTTCTGATACGATTGCTGCGCACATGTCGTTAAAGCTTGATGAAAAACAAAAAATTCTTGAAATTTCAAATGTGCAAGAGCGTCTCGAATACATTATGAAATTAATCGATGGCGAAATTGATATGCTGCAGATCGAGAAGCGTATTCGTGGTCGTGTAAAACAACAGATGGAAAAAAGTCAGCGTGAATATTATTTGAATGAGCAGATGAAAGCCATTCAAAAAGAGCTGGGTGATATGGAAGATACGCCCAACGAAGTTGAAGAACTTGAGCAGCGCATTGAAAAAGCGGGCATGAGTAAAGAAGCGAAGAAAAAAGCCGAAGGTGAATTAAACAAACTGAAAATGATGTCACCGATGTCTGCAGAAGCAACAGTGGTGCGTAACTATATCGACTGGCTAGTCGATTGTCCGTGGAAGAAAAAATCAAAAATTCGTAGTGATCTTGCCGGTGCAGAAAAAGTATTAAATGATGATCACTATGGCCTGGAAAAAGTTAAAGAACGCATTCTTGAATATCTTGCTGTGCAGCAGCGTGTTAAAAAATTAAAAGGTCCAATCTTATGTTTAGTTGGTCCTCCTGGTGTCGGTAAAACTTCCTTAGGTCGCTCTATTGCGAGAGCGACGAATCGTAAGTATACACGTATGGCACTAGGTGGCGTACGTGATGAGTCTGAAATTCGTGGACATCGTCGGACTTATATTGGTTCGTTACCAGGAAAAATTATTCAGAATTTAAGCAAAGTGGGTACACGTAATCCGCTCTTCTTACTTGATGAAATAGACAAGATGGCAACGGATTTCCGTGGCGATCCGGCATCGGCTTTATTAGAAGTGCTTGATCCAGAACAGAACCATACCTTTGCTGATCATTACCTTGAAGTCGATTTTGATTTATCGGATGTTATGTTTGTTGCGACAGCGAATAGCATGAATATTCCGGGTCCATTATTGGATCGTATGGAAGTGATTCGTCTTCCGGGTTATACCGAAGATGAAAAAGTAGAAATCGCGAAAAATTATTTGATGCCAAAACAGCTCGAAAATAATGGCTTAAAAGAGGGTGAGTTACAGATAAGTGATGCCGCATTGCGTGACATTGTTCGTTATTACACGCGTGAAGCAGGTGTGCGTAGTATTGAGCGGGAAGTTGCAAAAATTTGTCGCAAAGTGGTTAAAGAAGTTGTGCTTAATAAATCTAAGAAAATGGGCGTGACAAAAGTAACACCGAAGAGTCTGGAAAAATATCTCGGTGTGAAACGTTTCCGTTACGGAGTTGCAGAAGACAATGATCAAATTGGTCAGGTGAATGGTTTGGCCTGGACAGAAGTGGGTGGTGAGTTACTGACAATTGAATCAGCCGTGATGCAAGGCAAAGGCAAACTTTCTTACACGGGACAGCTTGGCGATGTCATGCAGGAATCTATTCAGGCTGCGATGACCGTTATTCGCAGTCGCGCAGCATCCTTAGGTTTGCAGCCAGACTTCCAGGAAAAAATTGATATCCATGTTCATGTACCTGAAGGTGCAACACCAAAAGATGGGCCAAGTGCAGGCGTTGGAATGTGCACAGCGCTCGCTTCGTCGATTACCAAAAAGCCCGTTAAAGCCAATGTTGCCATGACGGGTGAGATTACTTTACGTGGTGAAGTATTACCGATTGGTGGTTTGAAAGAAAAATTGTTGGCAGCGCATCGAGCAGGCATTAAAACGGTTTTAATTCCTCATGAAAATGAAAAAGATTTAGTCGAAATACCTAAAAATATCTTAGCGAAACTTGATGTAAAACCGGTACGCTGGATTGATGAGGTGCTGGAGTTAGCGCTGACAGAAATGCCAGAGCCACTTGCTGAAGTGCGAGGCGATAAAAAGTCGGGTGGAAAAACATCTGCTGTGTCGAAAAATAAAAAATCGGAAACACGATTGCGTCATTAAATATTATTTCGTCGGTATTGAGTACTGCGCCATAATAAATCGACTCGCAGCCATTAACGAGTAGAAGTTAACTTAGCTGACTAACTTAACAATTTAGCTTAAGAGTCTAGTTGACTATTTCACGTCGTTTCTTTATTGAGCAAATGCGTTTTATTATGCATTTGCTTTTTTATGTGTAAAAAGCTTGAAATAGCAGCGTTTTTACCGATTTTACGTTGACACATAGTAGAACTCACTGTATAAATCTCGCTTAGAAAATCTTTGGTAATGAGCGTTAATAACTAGCGCTAGTGCATTATCAAAAATTCATCTTAGAGATTACATAAAAATAATAATTTCTATTAAAAAACCTTAGTCATAAATATCCGATCACAATATTGAACCATGGGAGTAATCAATGAATAAAACAGAACTTACCGATGCTATTACCGACGCAACAGGTTTAACAAAAGCTGACGCAGCTCGCGCAGTCGATGCTGTATTAAGTACTATTTCAGACACACTTGCAAAAGGCGAGCAAGTTGGCATTGTGGGCTTCGGTACATTCCTTGTACGTGATAGAGCAGCACGTGTTGGTCGCAATCCTCAAACCGGTGCAGAAATTCAAATTGCTGCAGCTAAAGTTCCTGCATTTAAGCCTGGTAAAGCATTAAAAGATGCAGTAAACTAGCGCGCCTTCTGCGGGCTACGTACGTAAATTATTGACGTAAGTATGTAATCCGCAGAGCTTTTTACCAAGACAAAGGGTGCTTAGCTCAGCTGGTAGAGCGTCGCCCTTACAAGGCGAATGTCGGGGGTTCGACTCCCTCAGCACCCACCAATTACGGACCGGTAGTTCAGCTGGTTAGAATGCCGGCCTGTCACGCCGGAGGTCGCGGGTTCGAGTCCCGTCCGGTCCGCCAATTTTATTATTAA
>CAZCOZ010000092.1:0-2132 GCA_964500555.1 uncultured Thiotrichaceae bacterium
AAAACTTGGCTCAGTGACAGCATTTTTTTAGCCGCTGCTGATTGTGTACATGTTTGAATTAGTAATATAGTTAAAACAGTAGTAATAGATACTAGCGTTATTATTAGAGTGTTGATAGGGGGGGCGAGATTTTAAGAAAAAGCGTGCCTGGATGATATAAGCGATTGATTGGTATGGCTATGTTTTTGGAATATGAAAATGTAAGTTAACAGGAGTCGGTGAGTGACACTCCATGAAGATGCAGGCGATTGGTTAGGCTATGCCATAAGGACCAAAAATATAGATGTAACCCAAAACCATAGCTTTCTTTTTTTTCATTGTCTGGAAATATTTACTTAATGTTGACAGCGGACATAGAATGTCGGGATTAGTAAATCAACTTGTCAGCTAAAATTTGAGATATTAATTTCTAACAAAGTTGTTTTTCCAATTCGTCTAGTCGTTTTATTGTGCCGACATCTGTCCATAAGCCATTATGAATCTCGCCGCTAATGAGTGATGCATCACTTTTTTTTCTGAGAATAGGGGCGAGGGGTAATGCATCAACTGTACTTTGTTCGTTAAAAAATTTAGGGCTGTAAATGCCGATGCCACTGTAGGTGTGCATTTTTTTTCCGGTATTTTTAATAAAACCTTCCTGTAAAGCAAAATCACCTGACGGATTATGTTCTGGATTATTAACTAAAATCAGGTGTGCCTGTAATGATGGTTTTAAATTTTTTAAAGTGGAAAAATCAATATCGCACCAGATGTCACCATTCACAATAAGGAATGGTTCTTCGCCTAACAACGGTAATGCATGGATAATGCCGCCAGCAGTTTCTAAAGCTTCGCCTTCATCAGAGTATTGTATGTCCACACCATAGGTTGAACCATTGCCAAGTTGCTGATGAATTTTTTCTGCTAGCCATGCAGTATTGATAATAATTTCTTTAAAGCCAGCGCGAGAAAGGTTTTCCAGATGATATTCAATCAAGGATTTTCCTGCGACTTTAATGAGAGGTTTTGGACAATCGTCGGTGAGTGGGCGTAGCCGTTCGCCACGACCAGCGGCTAATATCATCGCTTTCATAAATTTTCTTGTAACAAGTTAATAATTATGAATTTCACTAAGAAGTTCTTTTAACGGTTGTAGCTCTGGATATAAATTGCAGCAATCAGTAATATATTTTAGTGTTAGCGGTAGATCATCTAAATATTGTGATTTATTATCGCGATAATTTAAGCGAGAAAAAATGCCTAACACTTTTAGGTGTCGTTGTACGCCCATAAGGTCAAACCACTTTAATAATGTTTTCTTTTCGATGAAGTGCGTCGGTGTTAAACGCGCAAGATATAAATCTAACCAGTGTTCGACTTTGTCTCTTGGCCATTCAATATAGCAATCTTTGAATAGTGAAACCAGATCGTAGGTGATGGGGCCGTTGACTGCATCCTGGTAGTCAATAACACCGGGGTTGTTGGTATCTGTAATCATCAGATTGCGTGAATGATAATCACGGTGCACAAATACCTGTGGTTGTTCTAAAGCGTTTTCGATTAACAGTTGAAATATATCGTTAAGTGTAATTTGTTGTTGTGGTGCTAGTTTGATATTCAGGTGATGGTTGACATACCATGTTTCAAATAACAGCATTTCGGTCTTTAGAAGATTCTCGTCGTAAGCAGGCAACATACTGTAAATTGATTGCATTTTTATCAAGGCATCAATGGCATCGATATATAATCCTTCGGCACTTTCTGTGTTTAAGTTATCCAGATAAGGTTTACGGCCTAAGTCATCCAGTAGCAAGAAACCTTGTTTTATATCTTTAGCAATAATGTTTGGTGCATTAACATCAACGTCGCGGATTAGATTGGTGATTTGAATAAAAGGTCGGCAGTCTTCTTTATCCGTTGGTGCATCCATCACAATATAGCTTTTATTATCTTGCGTATTGGTTACGCGAAAATATTGCCTGAAGCTGGCATCGGTGGATGCCGGTTGCAAATCGGTATAAGTGCCTGTAGCTATTGACTCGAGCCATTGCTGTAGTTCAGTAAGACGGTTCAAACTTGCTTCCCATTAGTTGTAGTCATTAGTTATAGTCATTATTATTGTTATAACGATTATTATATAATGCGCACATTGT
>CAZCOZ010000092.1:2232-9247 GCA_964500555.1 uncultured Thiotrichaceae bacterium
ATTAGTTATAGTCATTATTATTGTTATAACGATTATTATATAATGCGCACATTGTAACCTATGTATGAGCTGGAATTAAGTAATGAATGGTAAGAAGAATGACGATGTAAGTAAATCAATAGTAATAGTTGGCCTGGGTGAAATCGGTAGCGTTTTTGCCCGTGGCTTTTTGCGTTCTGGGTATATTGTGCAACCGGTTACACGCAGTATGGATATGCAAAAAGTCGCTGAATCGACTCCTGATCCTGAGTTGGTTGTGATTGCAGTAGGTGAGGCCGACTTACATCAGCAATTGAAAAAGATCCCAGGGGTCTGGAAAGATAAGCTGGTTTTGCTGCAAAATGAATTATTGCCTCGAGACTGGCTGCAGTATGAAATTGATCCTACAGTGATTTCAGTTTGGTTTGAAAAAAAGAAAAACCAGGATTCGAAAGTGATTATTGCCTCGCCCGTTTACGGTAAACACGCTGAGTTAGTGGTAGAAGCGCTGGCCTCGATTGATATTGCCGCAAGAGTGCTAGACAGTAAGGCTGACTTATTGCATGAGTTGGTATTGAAAAATCTTTATATCCTTACGACCAATATATCAGGTCTGGAAGTGGGTGGTAATGTGGGTGATTTATGGCGTGAGCATAAAATACTTGCCAGTGGCGTCGCGAATGATGTGATTCGATTGCAGGGTATATTAACAGGCGAGATACTCAATCACGATGAGCTTATTAATGGCATGGAGAATGCGATTAATGGCGATACAGAACATATGTGTATGGGGCGAAGTGCGCCTGTTCGTTTGCAGCGAGCGTTAGTTTTAGCAAAAGAAAATAATTTTTCCTTGCCGATGCTAGAGCGTATTTCTAATCTTTAATATGTCTATGAACACTCGATCTTGATGATGAGAGCATGAAGATAAGACAATGAAAATCTGGATAGATGCCGATGCCTGTCCCGTTGTGATAAAAGAAATTTTATATCGAGCAGCGGAACGTATACCGATGGAAGTTATTTTGGTGGCTAATCAATCGTTACAAATTCCTAAATCACGTTATATTAAATTTATTCAGGTGTCGCAGGGGTTTGATGTTGCGGATAATGAAATCGTTAAACGCCTCGAGGCAGGCGATCTGGTTATCACCAGCGATATTCCTTTAGCAGCGGATGTAATAGAGAAGGGCGGTATAGCACTTAGTCCTAGAGGTGAATTACATACTACCGATAATATTCGCGCACGATTGAGTATGCGTGATTTTATGGAAACGCTGCGTTCGAGTGGTGTTGATACGGGTGGACCGCCAGCATTGAATCAAAGTGATCGAAAAGCGTTTGCTAATCATCTTGATAAAATAATAAGCCAACAGTCGTAAATATAAATAGAATATTAAACAATCATAATATTTGATTGTTAATTTTTTTGTCGAAGTCTTACTTATTTACTACGTTATTTCCCCGAGTTGTTATAACTGAATGTAATGCATTGACTCCATGATTAAGCGGTATATAATTCCGAACGATATCAATCAACTTTGAAAAAGCAGGGTGTTGCAGATGGCTAGTACTGGTACAGTAAAGTGGTTTAATGAATCGAAAGGTTTTGGTTTTATTAGTCCAAGTGAAGGTGGCGAAGATGTGTTTGTACATTTCCGTGCTATTACGGGTGATGGTTTTAAAACATTAGCTGAAGGTCAAGCCGTTAGCTATGAAGTTGAAAAAGGCCCTAAAGGTTTACAGGCAACACAGGTTGCTCCGCAGTAATTAAATTTCTCAGCATGATCTGAAAAATTGGTTGGCGAATTGTATTCGGTAGTTGGTTCTCCCTGTCATTAATTGTTAAGCGCCTTTAACAATTAATCTTGGACGTGAGTCATCATCGACTGATGTTGAGATAATAGCGCCGTACTCTACACGTAGTCGGCTATAAACATCATCAAGTGACATTCTTAAAATGTTGGCCGTGATGGCGCGCGCAACACCTGCATGTGCAACAATTAAAATATGTTTACCCGTATGGCTTTCTGCAATACTTTGGTACGCCTGCCAAACGCGTTGAGAAAAAGTGTCCAGAGGTTCAGCGCCTTCTGGCCGATTATTAACCGGGTCTTTGTAAAAGTGATTTAACGCTTCACTGTCTTCAGCAAGAATATCTTCTGGCGTTTTACCTTCCCAGTCACCAAAGCCAATTTCTTTAATACGATCGTCAATACTGTATTCAATATTGAGCGTCTTCGCCAGATCCTGACTAAATGCAAGACAACGTGACAGAGGTGAAGAAACGATATGTTGCCACCGTGCTTGTTCAGGAACAGCCGCACGCATTTGTGTCCAGCCTTTTTCTGTTAGTGGGTCATCAATACTGTGTCCGCGATAGCGTTGTCCACCGACAGGTTCGCCGTGTCTAATTACATCAATGTATGTTGTCATAGTCTTGCTGCTATAGTTTCGTTGTCATGATTTTTTATAAAATTTCTTAATTTAAGATTCTTTAATTGAGACTTTTAATTACTGATTGTTCAATTAAAGGCGCCACCCAATGTCATTACGGCTAGTATACCAATCCAGGCTATAACCGCGCGCATTACCAGGTTTCGTGCAGCATGTACGCTGGCAATTTCATCATCCATTTCTGTATTATGCATTGCACCTAAACCTGTGTACACTAATGTGTCGTAATTACTTTGTGCAAGGTTTAACCCTGTGGCTTGTGTTTTATAACTTTGGTACGCGTTATCAAAATTTCCTGTTAATGCATAACCAACAGCTAACATGCGAGCGGGGATCCATGCCATAAAAGAATGAATGAAGCTGGAAAAAGAGGTTAGATCATTTGCTTCTTCCTGTTTACTTAATTCTGAAATAAGACGATAAAGAATGGCGCCAAAAGGGCCTAATATAACAAACCAGAAAATAGTCGAAAAAATTCTTTCATTAGCGATATATAGAATTGCGTGTGTTACATCGATGGTTTGTTGGTTGGGTAAAGTGGAAGCGTTTTTACCCGTGATACTACTAGCATAATGTAGCGCTTCATCATCATCGCCAGTCGTCCGTGCGTTTATATAAGCCTCAACGTCACTGCTTAGGCAGGCAGGGCCGAGGCAATAGATAAAGGCCGCAATACCGAATACAAAACCTGGCAGGTTAAATAAAAAATCAGTTAACTGTAATTGAATAGTAAATATTAATAAAGCAGGTGGCGCAATAATTAAAATAAATTGCAGTGGTGAGGAAACAGCGCTGTTTATTTTACTGGTGAAACGTTGAATGGTTTGAGTATAAACTTCAAACCATGTCATGTTACGCAAATCATGTAGATGGCGAAATGTGCGGTCAAGTAGTAGGCCAAGAATAACGGAAATGAGTGCCATAAATCTGTTGCTATGCAATTTTCGGTAGTGAGTGTTTGAGTTTTTCCCAGTTAAATCCGGTGCCGGGATCTTTTTTTCTTCCAGGAGAAATATCGCTGTGTCCTGTTATATTATTTATTATTCCAGGATAGTTTTTTTGTAATTCAGAAATTAACTCAGTAAGTTTATTATACTGAATGTCTTCAAAATCATCAGTGTTTGTGCCTTCGAGTTCGATGCCAATAGAAAAATCATTGCAGCATTCACGACCTTGAAAATTTGATTTTCCAGCATGCCATGCACGGTGGTGGAAAGGAACAAACTGTATGATTTTACCGTCGCGTTTAATAACAACATGTGAAGATACTTTCATTTGATGTATTTCTTCAAAATAAGGATGCGTATTTTTATCTAACTTATTTTGAAAAAAAAGTTCAATTGAGTCATTCCCATATTCACCCGGTGGCAAACTAATTGAATGGATAACAATTAACTCGACTGGAACGTTATCAGGACGAAAGTCATGGTTTGGTGAGGGGCACTGTGTGCACTCGTCGAGTAGGCCCGTTTCAGTGTTAATCTGCATGCTCTAATTATAGCGGCTTAATTGTAACTGTAGTTGTAGTTAGAAAAAAGGTTATAGATTTATCAACGCCTTAGCAAGCGGTGTCTTCAACTTAGATAGGTATACATTTAAAATATATTTTCCGATCTTGAACACAACATTAATACGATCAAGTAGAATGCTCCTCCAGCATATCCCTTCAGAAAAGCCACGTAACGATGTACTCACAACAAGCCACAAACAAGCCCGGATTAAATCCACAGCAGCGACTGGCGGCACGTACTATCGATGGCCCGATGTTGGTATTGGCGGGCGCTGGAAGTGGTAAAACGCGCGTTATCACCGAAAAAATAGCCTATCTTATTGGTGAGTGCGGCATTTCGCCATCGCGTATAGCGGCGGTGACTTTCACTAATAAGTCTGCACAGGAAATGAAAAGTCGAGTAAAGAAACTGCTCGGTGGAAAGGCCAGTCGTGGCTTGCGCGTGTCGACTTTTCATCGTCTGGCATTAAATATTTTGCAGCTTGAATATGCTGCGCTGGATTATAAGGCAGGTTTTTCCGTATTCGCTTCAGCGGATTGTATTACGGTGTTATCAGAGCTATTAAAGGTAACGGGTGAGCGAGGCCTGGATGCTGCGGAAGCGGCACATTATCAAATCAGTCAGTGGAAAAATGATGGCGTGATGCCTGATCAGGCAATTCGTGTTGCTGAAGATGACCGTCAAATAGGTATTGCAAAACTATATGTGCAGTATCAACGTCAACTGCATGCTTATAACGCGTTTGATCTTGATGACCTGATTTTACAAACAGCACATCTATTTAAAACCCGCGATGATATTTTACAAAAATGGCAGAATAAAATTCATTACTTGTTGGTAGATGAGTATCAGGATACCAACGCCATGCAATATGCTTTGGTGAAAATGCTGGCTGATCAACGCCAGTGTCTAACGGCGGTAGGGGACGATGACCAGTCTATTTACGCCTGGCGTGGTGCGAAACCAGAAAATTTGGTACAACTATCGAAGGACTTTCCTAATCTAAAAATAATAAAGCTTGAACAAAACTACCGTTCGACAAGTCGCATATTAAAACTGGCCAACGAACTAATAAAAAATAATCCACACGTTTATGAAAAAAAACTGTGGAGTGAAATGGGTGTAGGTGAAGAAGTTCGTTTAATTCAATGCAATAGTGAAGAAGATGAAGGCGAACGTGTTTGTATGGAATTGCAATCACATAAAATTCAGAACCTAACAAAATATAAACACTATGCCATTTTATACCGTGGAAACTTTCAGGCGCGTGTGTTTGAAACCTACTTACGTTCAATGCATATACCTTATGTAGTAAGTGGCGGCATCTCATTTTTTGAACGTACAGAAATAAAAGATGTTGTCGCGTATTTACGCTTACTGGTTAATCCAGATGATGATGCTGCTTTTTTGCGCTGTATTAACACACCGCGGCGAAGCATTGGTGCAGCGACTCTGGAAAAATTAGGTAAGTACGCCACACAACGAGAAGTGAGTATGTTGACTGCGTGTAGCGAGGCTGGTTTAGAAACAAAAATTTCAAAAAGTGCATATAAAAATTTAACGCTGTTTACCGACTGGTTATTACGTTTGGCGCATCGAGCAGAAGATGAAAAAACGACTGAAATCACCAGCCAGCTATTAACAGACATTGACTACGAAGGCTGGTTACGTGAGCAGAGCAAAGATATTGAAACATCTGAACGACGCTGGAAAAACGTTATCGAGTTAACCGACTGGTTAGCGCGTTTACAGAAGAAAGACTCGGATGCCAGTGTTGCAGAATTAATGGCACAGTTGTCATTAATGGATATTTTGCAGCGTAATCAGGATGAAAGTGATTTAGATGCCGTGCAGTTAATGACTTTACATGCAGCAAAAGGTCTGGAATTTCCACATGTCTATTTAGTCGGTTTTGAAGAAGAATTAATCCCACATGCAACCAGTATTCAGGAAGATAATATCGAAGAAGAACGCAGATTAGCTTACGTCGGTATCACGCGTGCTGAAAAAAGTTTAACTATGACCATGGCAAGATCAAGAAAGCGTTATGGCGAAAGAGTAGTTTGTGAGCCGAGCCGCTTTATAGAAGAACTGCCTGAAGATGAAATCGAGTGGTTGGGGGGTAAAGCTTCAAAAGAAAAATCTACTGAAGTGAAAGGTAAGGCGCATCTTGATAGTTTGAAGGCATTGTTGGGTTAGAGTTTTCAACTATGATCACAATAATCAGGAACGGAAACTTTGATCATTTCCGCAGTGCTTTCTGTCCAGGAATAAACTTCAGTCGTCGCAGGGTCACAAGACTGGCAACTGGTTCCGCAAGAAGCGGTTGCAGAGTGTTTTTCAACTTTACCTTTGCGTATCCAGATATCTAACATACCGCGCACGACATCCGCATCGGTATCGAAATGTAACGCGATATCGCTAAGTGTGCATTGATTACGTTGTTTTAGATAATCTCGTACTTGTGACAGAATCATTTTGGTTTGCTCATTTCAGCGTACTCATTACGAGCAAGTTGTGAGTACAGCGTGTCCAGTGTGCCGACCACAACTTCTTTTGCAAGTACGCCAGAAATAATACCTAAAACGGCAGGCCAGTTATCTTCCTCAATCCTCATGGGCGAAAATATTGGGGTAACGGTTTTACTTATTGTGGCGAGTACCGATTTGCTTGTATTGTCATGAGATATTGAGCCATCGCTGCCAATTGAACTGAGGACATTGATAACTAAAACCATCACCACGATGACTTGTCCCGCATCTTTAATAAACAGTCGAACGCGATCCCAGGTGCACAGTAATATACCTTTAAATGAGAGTAGGCTGGTTGTTGGTTCGTCATAAATATACTTATATATTAATATCTTACAGTTGTCTGGTTTGGAGAGTAACAGCGACTTCGTTACTGCTAAAGATAATCATTCTCAACAACCATTGCTAGTCCTATCTTCAATAGAATGCAATACTGATCTGAGCGCAAATAGGGTATATCTCAGCCGTTTAATAGCGTTAAACTATTGCCCTTAGTAAGCTGGCTAATTAAGTCGGTTAATTTATTATTCAAAAATA
>CAZCOZ010000093.1:0-9106 GCA_964500555.1 uncultured Thiotrichaceae bacterium
CTTGTTGGTCGTCAGTTTGTTGGTGGCGGTTACGTCACCGTTTTAGTCCGTGGTGAAACCGGTGCAGTAAATGCAGCGGTTCGCGCCGGTGCTGATGCCTGTGAACGCGTGGGTGATGGTCTGGTTTCAGCGCACATCATTGCTCGTGTACACGGCGAAGTAGAACATATACTGCCGATAACAACAGACGATGTGACAGCCCCTGAAGCGAGCTAAACGGCTACGTTAATGGATCCAAAGCTAACAGGTTATCTGCGGCGAGCATTGAGCCATGAAATGGCTGCTGTACAGCTCTATCTCACACAGTCAACACTATGTGAATTATGGGGTTTGCAGGATGTCGCTGACAAGTTACGCGTCGAATCTGAAGAAGAACTGGAACATGCTCAACGTCTGATTCGTCATATGCTGAGTATGGGGTTATTGCCCAATAATACTCAACTGCCTGTGGTTAGCCCGGTACATAACCTGAAAGATATGTTTATGGTTGCCTGGCATTTGGAAGCCGAGGCGATTCACCTTTACAGTGAAGCCAGTCAGTATTCCGCGCGAATGCGTGATGAGGCTAGTTTTGCCTTATTTGACGGTTTGTTGCAGGAAGAACGCGAACATCTTGATTGGGTGGAAACGTGGTTACATAAACTGGAACAAACTGAGTCTGGTCGTGCCTGAACAGCCCGATACTTCAACCTGGAAAGTGCAAAAGCGTGCACAGCAATTATCACGGCGTTACGATTTTTCCAACTATGACGATTTGCGGGATTTTCTTGATCAGTTAGAAACTCTATCAGAAAGCGAGGCTTATTACCCTGACCTGACGTTTAGCCGAACGCACGTCAATGTCGCTATAAAAGCTCGCGATGAAGAACTGGCTCAGATCGACTTTGATTTTTCAGTCAAAGTCGATGCCTTAATCGTAGATGCTTTAACTGATGGTAAAAATGATGGTTCAAACAGTTAGACATACCTGGAGTATATAAAACTAATGACCTGCACCAAATTCGCTGTTGCCAACCTCAAAGGCGGTTGTGGGAAATCTACCTTATCGCTTAATCTAGCTGCAGGTCTGATGCAACGTGGCAGCACGGTTTTACTGGATGCCGATCCGCAGGGAACGCTGGAACACTGGCTACAACATGAAGCAATAGATGATATGCCGCGTGTTGTTGCAACAGGCTCTGAATTGGCAAAAAAAATACGCTGGGCGAGTAGCACCCATCAATACATGGTCGTAGATTGCCCGCCGGCACTGGGTAGCGGTTACACTGAGACAGCACTGGAAATGGTCGACATATTATTAGTCCCTGTTTTACCTTCACCGCCTGATCTCTGGAGTAGCGTTCACATGGTCGAAGCCGTCGAGCAAGCTCGCAAGATTAACCCCAGTTTACGCGCTTATTTTGTACGCAATCAGGTTGAACCCAAAAGCGCGCTTTCCAATGCCATGCGCCAGGCAATTGCTTCCTGTGGTCTGCCCGCACTTGAAAGTACACTAGGGCGACGCGCCGCCTATCGTTGGGCTGCGCTGGAAGGTATTAGTGTTTACCAGTTTGGTGCGCGTGGCGAAAAAGCCGTTAGCGACATCGAATCAATAATTGAAGAGGTTTTAAATCATGACTAAACTCGAAGACAAGCTCCTTGCTAGCGTCAACAAAACAGAACAAAGTAAACCCGAGCAAGATAAACCTGCCCAAAATAAAAAAAAGGCATCGCTGAAAAAAACAGCTAAAACACAAGCTGCGACAAAAAAACCAGCGACAAGCTCCAAAAAAGCCAGCTCAGCTAAATCCAAAAAGAAACAAAATGCATCAACTTTGTTTCCACAACGTATCTGGCCAGATTAAATACGCGTGACGCTGTCTGTGTACTCGATTAATAAGTTACTAATCAAACAAACGCACAGCAATAACGAATATTTGGTAAAGGTGATTTTTGGCTATTCAACTCACAGAACATCAGGACTTATTAGAAGATCTGGGTGAACAGGCTGGTGAAGTACTAGAGGCAACCTGGCACGAGGCTGTTCGGGTATTCAGTCCGCGTGGACTACAGGCTTACCTTGAAGGTGCTGCTGGCTTAAAGTCATTTGGTCGTGGCACTGACCTGGTCATATCGTATATAGAAAGTGCTCCCCTGGTGGCCAAAGAAATTGGCGAGCAAGCCGTCACAGAACTACTTTCAACCGCTATTCAGATGTATTCCAGAACCAGTGCCGAGGTATTGGCACTGGTATTTTCCACCGCGTCGACTGCGGCAAAGCGTTTAGGTGAACTGGAATTATTTAAAGCCTATTTGAGTTTGCTGAACAACCTGGTGGCAAAAGCACCTCGTGCAATACGCCCATTTTTAGAAAACCTGGACAAGTTGTTAGGTCAACTTACTTTGGGCGGATTACGTCGCTGGATTGCATGGGGTATTTCTGCCTACCGTAATGATTTTGAAGCACAGGCGGACTATTTCGGCCTTAAAAGCGAACAGGCCAAAGCAGTATTAATGCAAGAACAACGCGGCGTACTGTTTGTTAATGTGCAGCGTCGTCTGAACATGTATTTACGTTCTTTGTGGGGGCGAGATTTTTTTATACGCCCTACTTCCGGTGACTTTGAAACACGTCAAGGCTATCGCCCTTATATAGAACACTACTTTATCCACCTGCCTGATGCTTTCGACGATTACAAACCGGAAAACGCTACAGACGATACAAGCACCGTATCTGGCATGGACGTATACCGTGCCAGTTCAGCCCATGCAGCGGCTCATATCGTCTTTTCTAGTTACGACACGGATGCCGAAGACTTAAGCAATTTACAAAAACTTATGATTGGCGTGATTGAAGATGCGCGCATCGAAGCATTGGCAACGCAACAATTTCCTGGCATGAAGCAGTTATGGATTAGTTTACTGCCTGCCAACCCAGCACTGGATGAAGGACTGCAACCGCTACTGGATCGTCTGGCACGTGCGCTAATTGACGAAAAGTACATTGACAATCACCCACTGGTCACACAGGCGCGTGCTGCCATGACAGCGGTATCTGAACAATTGCATGAGCCTGAACTGGCACGCGAAATTGGATTAGCGCTTGCTGAGCAGGTTTTAGCACAAAAGATCACAACAAATTCAAGAATCGATGTATACAGTACCCCGTATCGTGACGATAACCGTTGCCTGTGGCAATCACCAGACTATCGTGAAGAAGGTCATGAAATGTTACCGGGAGAAACAGAGCAGGTACGCAAATACGTTAGCCTCATGGAAATGATAAACGAGGTTGAAGTCGAGAATGCCGGTGACGATGCACAGGAAATATGGGTGCTAGAAACCGAGTTATTCCCTTATGAAGATAATGGCCAGTCATACAATGATATGGAAGGCAAGGAACCCATATCATCGCCTATTCACTACCACGAATGGGACTACCAGACGCAACTGGAACGCCCGAACTGGGTTACCTTATTAGAAAAACGTCCTAAAATGGGTGATCCCGATGACATTGAAGCAATACTGGGACGTCATAAACCGTTGGTGCGCCGCCTTAAACAACTGATTGAAGCGGTGCAACCTCAGGGTGTAATACGTCAACGTAAAGTTGAAGACGGTGACGAAATAGATCTCAATGCAGCCATCGGCGCCATGATTGATATTCGCCGTGGAGTGCAGCCCGATCCACGCATCGGTATTCGCACTACTTTGCAGGTGCGTGACCTTTCGGTATTACTGCTCATTGATTTATCAGAATCGACGAATGATCCCCTGCCCGATTCTAAATCAGCTTCTAAGACCAACGCAATATTAGAAGGCCAGGCGATTCCTGACAATGATGATGGTGATGAAGAAGAAAACAACGGACCCACTATACTCGACATGTCGCGAGAAGCCGCCACACTGATGGCCGAGGCAATGGACAAAGTGGGTGATCCATTTGCCATCCATGGTTTCGATTCTAACGGCCGCCATGATGTAGAATATTACCGCTTTAAAGATTTTGACGAGGCCTATGACGATGAGGTTAAAGGCCATCTTGCTGGTATGACTGGACAATTATCAACCCGTATGGGAGCAGCGATACGACATGCTGGTACATTGATGAATCAACGCGCCAGTAGTAAAAAAATACTGTTTATATTGACCGACGGCGAACCTGCTGACAACGATGAAACTGATCCACAATACTTGCGCTTTGACACCAAAAAAGCGGTAGAAGAGCTAGCGCGTAACGGCATCAACACCTTTTGTTTAACACTGGACCCTTACGCAGACCAATATGTTTCTCGCATCTTCGGTGCAAAAAACTTTCTGGTACTGGACCACGTTTCGCGGTTACCTGAAAAACTGCCAGAGCTGTATTTATCCCTGACCAAATAACGTAGTGTTTGCCGGATTAAAACGAATTTAAGAATACTGAGGACTTTTAGATGATCGATAATAACGAATACATGATAAGCCAGGAACCTTACTACCATAAAATTGGTAAAGAGATTGAGCGCTACGAAGCTGCCTATTCTGTGCGTATGCCCGTGATGTTAAAAGGCCCTACCGGTTGTGGAAAATCACGCTTTGTTGAATACATGGCATGGAAGTTACAAAAGCCACTGATTACCGTCGCCTGTAACGAAGACATGACCGCCTCTGATTTAGTCGGTCGTTTCCTGCTTGATGCCAGCGGCACAAAATGGCAGGACGGCCCACTTACCACGGCTGCCCGTATTGGCGCTATCTGCTACCTTGATGAAGTGGTCGAAGCACGCCAGGATACCACCGTGGTTATTCACCCGTTAACCGACCATCGTCGTCAGTTACCGTTAGAAAAGAAGGGTGAGCAAGTTGATGCACACCCTGATTTTCAAATTGTGATTTCCTACAATCCGGGTTATCAGTCAATGATGAAAGATCTCAAACAATCAACTAAACAGCGTTTTGGTGCGATGTCGTTTGACTACCCACCCAGCGAAATGGAAGTTGAAATTGTCTCACACGAAACCGGCGTCGATAGTGCAACCGCAGAAAAACTGGTGCAGGTGGCACAGCGCTCACGTAACCTAAAAGGTCACGGCCTGGATGAAGGCATGTCCACCCGTCTGCTGATATACGCGGGACAACTTATCGCTAAAGGCATCACTCCTGCCGATGCTTGCCAGATGGCATTGGTCGAACCACTGACTGATGATGTTGATATGCGTGACACCTTAGAAGCGGCAGTCGCAACCTTCTTTGCCTAAGAACTTTCGCAAAGAATACTTTTGCTGTAACGCTTAAATAAACATAACCATCACCGTTAAACCATCAAGTATGATGGCAGTCGTCGTGCGCGACGACTGAGAACCAGACGACTGCGAACCAATAGATGAAAACAGAGACAAACCTAGTTCAATCCTTTTTCCCCTTTTTACGCTGGTTTCCAATGACGCAAAAGTCCGTTCGGGCTGATGCAATTGCGGGAATAACAGTGGCTCTACTGCTGGTGCCTCAAAGTATGGCTTACGCCCAACTTGCTGGACTACCTGTCGTTTATGGCCTCTATGCTTCCATCTTACCCGTCATCATTGCCTCTATGTGGGGTTCGTGTAATCAATTACACACCGCACCGGTAGCTATGCTGTCGATGATGTCGGCAGCAGCGCTGATACCCTTTGCCATTATAGGAAGCGATAAATTTATCGAGTTAGCCATCATGTTAGGGCTGATGGTGGGTGTGTTACGTTTCGCCTTAGGGTTAGCGCGACTTGGTTTTCTGGTTAACTTTATTTCCAATCCGGTACTGGTTGGTTTTACCAATGCCGCTGCAATCATTATCGGCCTGTCACAACTCAGCAAAATAATCGGCGTTCCCTTTCCTCGCACAGATTCTTACATCCTTGACTTGTGGGGAGTGGTACGACAAATTGGCGAGACACACTGGTTAACCCTTTCTTTTGCCGTTGGCGCATACGCCATTATTCGTTTTAGTGACCACTACGTAAAACGGCTACCAGGGGTATTGATAGCTGTCGTTTTAACAACCATTATCAGTGCTTACATCGGCTTTGAGCAGAAAGAAACGGCGCCATTAAGCGCCATGAAAGATAGCACCAAAATGGAACTTATCCTGAGCTATTCTGATAAAAAAACAAAAATAAGTGAACTGACAAATGCCATTGCACATAACAATGAAAGCATTCAAACATTAAGCCATGAAGACGGTCATGAGATGCAACTGGCAAGTCTGGAAGGTGAAATACTAACGATGCAACTCATGCTTCGCACTTTAAAGCAGGAATATAATCAACGCCGAATAGATTTGAACCGTTTCGCGTTTGCTCGTGTGGTGACTAATGACAATACAGCCAATTTTTATGGGTATGACAATCTCCCCGACGGCATGGCAGCAGATGGACGGAACTGGCAATTTTCGACGGTTTTAAAAGATAAAATCATTTTCTCTGCAGGTGGTGCGGTAGTGGGTGATATTCCGAAAGGGTTGCCGCATTTTGCTGTACCCGTTATTGATCTCGGTATTTTGTGGATGCTGCTTCCATCCGCCTTCATTATGGCACTAATTGGTTTTCTCGAAGCCACTTCTATCTCCAGAGCTATCGCGGTTAAAACTAAACAGAAAACCGATGTCAACAAAGAATTGATCGGACAAGGGCTTGCCAACGCAGTGGGCAGTTTTTTTGGTTCTTATACGGTCAGTGGTTCTTTTTCCCGCTCTGCCGTCGCCTCGCGAATGGGGGCACAGACTGGTTTATTCGCTATTATTAGTGCATTGGCGGTGATCATCGTATTATTATTCCTCACCCCTCTGCTCTACCACCTGCCACAAGCAGTTCTTGCGGTGATTGTTATGATGGCTGTATTCGGGTTAATTCGTGTGCGACCCTTTATTCATGCCTGGTCCATGGATCGTACTGGTGTTGCGATAGGAATTATCACTTTCATCGCAACACTGGCTATGGCACCAGCAATAGCAAACGGTATCATGGTGGGCATTGTTTTAACCATGGTGGCCTTTGTTCTACGCGTAATGAAACCACGGTCAGAGGTACTGGGACTCGACTCTGATGGCGTACTGACTGGCGCGAAGGCAAATAATTTGCCTCCTGTTAGTGAAAATTTTGTTCCCATTCGTTTCGATGGTGCAATCATGTTTGCCAATGTAGCGTACTTTGAAAGCGCGATTATAGATGCCCACAGCGCTTTCCCCGAAGCACATACCATTCTCATTGTGGGCGGTGGCATAAACTGGATCGATGCCAGTGGTGAAGAGAAGATACGTGAGATGGCCGAATGCCTTTACAAAGCAGGTGTTACACTCGCCTTCAGCAGCCTTAAGCAACAGGTTAGACTTTCTTTCGAACGCAGTGGACTTACTGAAGTTATCGGCAAAGATAATATTTTTCGTACCAAAGGGGGTGCGCTGAAAAATTTGAGCATGCGTGCTAATAAGTCTACCAATGCAGATTAAACGCAATATGGTCGTACTGCTAGATTGGGTTAAATCTTGCGCCAAATCGAACGGGGACTTTTTTAAAGCGAATTAATTATGTCACTAGATCCTGTTGTCCTGTTTTTCATGCTTGGTTTAGCCGCCGGTCTAATGCGTGCAGAAATGCATTTACCGCCAGCGATATATGAATTTCTAAGTGTTATATTACTGCTTGCCATTGGTCTTAAAGGCGGCATTGAACTGTCCAAACAATCATTTGGTGATTTAGTACCGGACATGACAGCTGTGTTGGCGATGGGCTTTATACTGCCATTGCTGGCATTCCCCGTACTGCGCTATATCGGGCGATTTGAAAAAGCCGATGCTGCCTCGATAGCAGCACACTATGGTTCAGTCAGCGTGGGTACCTACGCCGTAGCAACCACTTATCTAGTCGCACAAAATATACCCTATGAAGCCTATATGCCGCTATTTCTCGTCATACTGGAAGTGCCCGCAATTATCGTTGGTATTGTTCTGGTTCGCGGCATTTCAAAAGAGACCCGGTGGGGGCAACTGTCACACGAAGTTTTTCTGGGGAAAAGCATTGTGTTATTACTGGGTGGTTTACTGATTGGCTGGATAGCGGGAGAAGAAGGTATAGAACCGGTGGCGGGGCTGTTTTTTGATCCGTTTAAGGGTGTGCTGGCACTGTTTCTACTGGAAATGGGGTTGATTGCTGCTAGCCAGGTGGCGAGCTTACGTCGTTATGGTGTTTTCCTGCTGGGTTTTGGTATTCTTTTTCCAATTATCTCCGCTATCATAGGCATCGCGATTGGGTTACTGCTGGAACTTTCTATCGGTGGTTCTGTGCTATTAGCCACGCTAGCGGCAAGTGCTTCTTACATCGCGGTACCCGCAGCCATGCGTATCGCTTTGCCAGAAGCTAATCCCACACTATCACTCACCGCATCACTCGGCGTAACCTTTCCATTT
The DNA here is from genome assembly GCA_964500555.1 of uncultured Thiotrichaceae bacterium. GTDB lineage: Bacteria > Pseudomonadota > Gammaproteobacteria > SZUA-229 > SZUA-229. Next base: position 8,402 of record CAZCOZ010000093.1, read on the forward strand.
AACATTATTTTTGGCATTCATCTGTATCACAAAATGACTGAATATATTTATGCCGTAGGAGTTTAATAAAGTGCTTACTCATAACATGAAACTGATTACTATTATTACCGAGTCAGTGCTGGAACATATTATACTCGATGAAATCGAACGCCTGGGCGCGCGTGGTTACACCATTACTAACGCACGAGGCAAGGGTCATCAGGGTGTACGTGGTGCCGGTTGGGCGAGTGATAGTAATATCCGTATAGAGGTAATAAGCGAACCACAAGTGATAGACGCCATCGTGGAATACCTTAACAAAACCTATTATAAAAACTACGCTATGATGTTGTATCTAAGTGATGTCCAAGTATTAAGATCAGAAAAATTTTCCTGACCGTAGCGAATTCACACATACAATATATTGCGAGAGCTTTGCACTGTATCTTCTGCACGATAAGCAATGAGTACTAAATCAACCTTATAAAGATCACCCAGTATTCCTCTTGCTGGGTTGTCATAAATAATAAGTGCGTTTAGCATTTTATTAATACACCTACCACACACACTTGCATCCATTGTAAAAAAGTTAAATAATCAAGCCAGAAAGTGTCTTAGTTACCTGATGTCCTATGATTTTTTTACCTCAGTGAATGATGCGCTATCAATTTAAAATAACCCATCAAATTCTAATTAGGATATTCTTATGCGAGAAGCTCCCCAGAA
>CAZCOZ010000094.1:0-9042 GCA_964500555.1 uncultured Thiotrichaceae bacterium
AATAGTACCCCGCTTAAGCGTATTTTTCATCCTGATAATTTGTCAGGCATGGGTTTATTTTATAGGTGACATGAGTATATGGTTGTATAACAGCCTGTATTTTGGAATTATGCGAAACTGTATATCTCACGGGAACTTAGGGGTTTTACGGTACTGTATGTTTAACTGTTGGGCATTTGGGTAAAAGTCGTAATTTATTAAGAGCTTTAATTTAAAACATCTGTTAAATGCTCTTAACAGGGTTTAGCTAAAAGAATAGAGGGAAAAATGATAACCATAAAATTTAACAATACAAGGTTTGATCCCAGCATCACTCCTTTTCATGACCTTGCGATACAAATGGCAAAGGCTGTAGGCTATACCGCTGATTTAAAGATAGAGAAAAAATTAGCGCAACTTTTACGTTTAAGAGTATCGCAAAAAAATGAATGCGCATACTGTGTTATTTTACATGCCAAAACCGCACGGGATTTGGGTATACACGAAGCAAAAATTGATAACATTTCATCGTGGTACAACAGCGAACTCTATACTGATACTGAGAAAGCAGCACTTGCTTATTGTGATATTTTAACCGAGGGTACAGCAAAAGATTTTCAACATTACCATGACACTTTAACATCTCATTGCAGTGAGCAAGAAATTGCAGAGATTGCTGCAATTATTATCAATATGAATCTATGGACAAGGCTTAAACTCGCACAGGGAGCGACCCCAAGTTTTGAAGATTCTACTACATGATGTTTATTTTTGTAAAAAATGGCCAGTAACTTTTGGTAAAATAGTGATTTATCGTTTTAACGCTCTAAGAGGTTTTTTTAGAAATGCATAATACATCACTAATTAGCTCTATCATTTTTGTAATTTCTGGGCTTGTTGCCCTTAATGCGCTCTCGTACTATTCCAAACGGTTCATGCTTTTTCCTAGTGTAATTTGGATTTTATGTCTTGGTATAATATACGGCGCTTTAAGTCATTTTGAGCTATTCCAGCTTCCTGAGATTTATCTTGATCCTAATATAATTCTCTTTATATTGGTTCCTATTCTTATTTTCGCAGCAACTAAAAAAATGTGTTTATACCATTTTCGAAAAGTGCTTAAAGAATCAGTGATTCTTGCAACATTAGGAATTATTATCAGCACGGTTGTTGTGGCTATAGTGATGCATTGGGTATTTAACCTTCCACTTCTTGTATCACTACTCTTAGGGGTTATTGTTTCAGCTACAGACCCTATTGCTGTCAGTGCGATTTTGCATGAGGCTAAAGATCTTAGCACTGAAAGAAAAATGCTCATTGAAGGAGAATCTATTCTTAATGATGGTTTTGTTGTAGCGGTCTTCGCTACCCTTTTTGTGATGATTTTTGAAGCTGGGCAGGTTAATCTTGCATTGAGCGGAGGAAAACTGGTTGTTAATATTTTAGGGGCACTTGTACTAGGAGTAGTCCTGGGAAGACTTGCCCGCTTTCTTTTGCGCGTATGGGAAAATCAAGCACCTTCTCTTACTGTAAATATCACACTTGCTCTTGCTTTTACAAGCTTCCTTCTTGCAGAGACATTCCATTTTCCTGGCATACTTGCTGTCTTTGCAGGAGCTATCGCTTTTGGTTATCGTCCTGCCGAAAATAATGACAAAGTCCAAATTGCTCAAGAGCAGATATGGGATTACCTGGAATACATTGTAAACAGCATTCTCTTCTTTTTGCTTGGGGCAAGTTTCTTCTCGCACGCATCACTGGAAACCATAACTATTAGTTTTGTTGGTATTGGGGTTGTTGTTCTATTTATGTCACGGTTTATTGCACTTGGCATTCTGAGTCCATTTTTACGTATTGAAGGCCAAAAGGCTACTCTTAACGACTTCTGGTTGCTTAATTTTTCAGGTTCCCGTGGTGCTATTTCTATTGCTCTAATTCTTTTATTACCTAATGATTTTAGTCATAAACCGTTATTCTTAACCATGGCTTTTGTTATGGTTTTAGTATCGTTGCTGGTCTATCCTATTTTATTAAAAAAAGTAATTAGATGACAGTCAAATAAAAGACAATGTGTATGCCTGAGCTACCTACATTTGCGACTTTGCAAGAACTTGGTGTCAGACGGATTAGTTCGGGACCATTTATTTATAACAAGCTGAAAGACACGTTTAGCAATATTTTGGAATCTATTAATCAGAACCAATCATTTGAACCCGTATTTAAATAGAATGAATACTATCCATACCCAATACCATTGGGTAAAAATTGGGAAAATATTCTAGGTTCATTTAATAGTAAGTTTTGCCTACTTGATTTTAGATATAGAAAAATGCGTTTACGCATCTTAAGGCGGCACTTTCGGTCATACTAACTTTGTCCAATTTAGTTTGAAACTATGGTTGTTCTTTATGATAGATCGTTAAAATAATTAAAATTTCTAAATTCGTTTACTGAGTCAAATTTGATAATTTCAACCGAATTTGATTGCACCCACTGCATGAGCTTGAGCTGATTATTTTTTAGTGATAGTTCTATTGACGGCAGTAAGTTTTTATTTAGCAATATGACTAACTGAAACTTTCCTTCTGCTTCAGCGATTGTGATATTTTTTATTTCGGCACTATTATTTTTTAGATTATTTGTTAATTGTGAAACGATGTTGTCTGAAATTAAAGGCATATCGCAGGCAATAATAAAAACCCATTCGTTCGTGCATAACGGCAATGCTGCCGCGATACCTGCTAGAGGCCCCTGGTAGTTATTGTTTTGGTTTGAGGCTGAATCTGTAACCACTGGATAGTTAAATTTTTTATAGTGCTCAATATTTCTATTGGCACTGATAACAATATTACTAACCTGTGGTTTTACTTTTTCGATAACTGATTCTATTAAAGGTTTGTTTTTATAAAGAATTAAACCCTTGTCTTCGCCGCCCATGCGTTTGCCTTCGCCGCCAGCCAGGATGATGCAGTCCGGTTTTATGATGGAGGTGTCCATGGTTTTGTTTTACGAAAAAAAAGCAATCATCCAGATGACATTTGTTAGCAATAGAACACCGCTAATGATTTTCCAGAACGCAGTTGGGTTGCGTTCTAATAATGGCGCAGCGTGTCCCATAAAGTCTTCTTTTGGATGAGTGAGGTCAAATAGAAATTCAGAAAAGGTATCATAACGTGAACGTTGGTCTTTTTTGACCGCTTTATGAATGGCGCCGTCCATCCATAACGGAATCATCGGATTGTGTTTGATGGACGATTCGTATTTGATTTTATTTAACGTGCGCCAGTTTAAATTACGTGACATTTTATCACCGTAAGGAAGTGCTCCGGTTAGCAAGTTATAAACCAGCACGCCGAGCGAATAAATGTCGGAACGGTTGCTACCTTCCATGCCTAGTAAATATTCAGGTGCGGTATAGTTTTTTGTGCCGAGTAATTCAATACGTTCAACCGGCGTGCTGATTTCCTGAATGCCGGCAATTTTCACTGAGCCAAAATCAATAATTTTTACTACACCGTGCGTGGTGATCATTATGTTTTCGGGTTTTAAATCGCGGTGCAGCATTTCCAGGCGATGAAATACACGTAAACCTTTAATGATTTTATTTATTATTTCGATTACCTGTTCAAAATTAGGTGAAGGGTTTTCTGCTGCCCATTGCTTTAATGTTATGCCATCAATATATTCCATAATGAAATATAAAAAATTACGTTGCCGTGTTTGTTCGATTATTTTTAACACGGCATCACTTTGTATGCGTTTTCCCGCCCACTCTTCCATATAGAAACGTTCGATATAAGCAGGGTCGTCCGAATAATTAACCGAAGGCGTTTTCATCATAAACAGTTCGCCGCTTTCTTTGTCGCGAACTTTATATAATTGTGATGTGGTGCTGGCATGAACTTCTTCGAGAATTTCGTAACCGTCCATCGTCATGCCGGGTCCAAGATGGGGAGGGAAAGGTAAACGGGTTAATTCATTATAAATTTCATTTGCATCTTGTGACGGTAGTGAATCAATCTTTACTATTTGACAGGTAACGTTGTCGTGGCTTTTTAAATCGAGGGCATGCGCAACAATTTTGTCGGCGGTAACTTCGATATTGCTTTTTGCTTTCAGGTGTTCTTTTAATTGTTGGTCACTGAGGTAATCATGAACGCCATCTGTGGTCATCAAAAAGGTATCGCCTTCTTCGATGGCTAATGTTTTGTAATCAATATCAAGATGGCTATCAATGCCCATGGCGCGACTTAGATAATTTTTTTCATCGGAAATCCAGACACGATGATCGGTGGTGAGTAATTCCAGGTCGCTTGAATTTTTATGTTGACGAAAGCGGTAAATTCGTGAATCGCCAATATGAAAAATATGAGCGGTGGTCGATTTGAGGACGAGTGCACTGAAGGTGGTCACCATACCGTGAACATGTTCTCTGCCGCCTTTGCTGAGTAACCAGTTATTGATTGCTGTTAGAACTTTGGCGCCAGAGGTTTTAACGGTCCATGTTTCAGGTGTGCTGAAATAATCACTTAAGAATCCTTTAACACAATGTTCACTTGCTTCCTGTGCGTTAGCGCAGCTGCCCATGCCATCAGCAATCGCGCAGGCAATGCCTTTATTATCCAGCGTTGAGCCTTCAGGAATATAAGAGCCGTAAAAATCTTCGTTATGTTCTTTAGCGCCCTTGTCCGAGCTTTGGCCAAGGCTAATTTTCAGTTGAGAATGCATGTTTAATGATAACTGTTTAGGAAAAATTATAGAAGTTAAGTAGTGCTGGGAGAAAATACTTCATCTGCGCTTTATCTACGAAACATCGATCATTTCAACACGGCCGTCGGGCATAACTTCTGCCATTTGTCCGCGGGGTTCGCGTGAGAAGACAGCAATAGCAAATAATACGATTGCACCAGCACCCGCTATAAACATAAAAAAGGCCTGCGAGGAAACAAAAGATAATATCGTCAGGAACAGTACACCACCGACATTGCCATAGGCTCCAGTCATGCCGGCAATCTGTCCGGTCATGCGTCGTTGAATAAGCGGAACCATTGCGAACACAGCGCCTGAGCCGGCTTGAGCAAACAGCCCGCAAACGACCGTGGTTGCGACTACCAGGGTTAAAGCCCAGCTTGAATCTACCTGTGCTAAAACAGCAAACGATATCGCGATACCGGTAAATAAAATAACCAGAGTTCGCTTTCGACCAAATCGGTCGCTGATGATACCGCCCGCTGGACGTGCGATTAAATTCATCATTGGATACACAGCGGCTAACGCGCCAGCCAGTACGGTCGAAGTCTCAAAAGTATCCTTGTAGAAAAGTGGCAGCATTGAAACCAGTGCAAGCTCAGAGCCAAAGGTGACCAGATAGGCCAGATTTAAAACGGCAACCTGACTGAAGTTATATTGAAAAATATCGGGAACTTCCTTTTTAAATATTTCTTTATTGACCCGATAAATTGAAAATATTTGATATAAATAGAGCGCTGTTAACACGCTATAAATGCTGTAAGTGATGTCGTAATCGAACCAGTGTAACCCTGCGGGTGAAAATTTCCATGCCAGTAACGCAAGTGCAGCATACATTGGCAAGCTGACGAGCAAGTATAAAAAGAAATCAAACTTGCTGGTAACTTCCATGCCACCCATTTTTTTAGGCTTGAAATAAGTTGACCCTTCTGGCGTGTTGGTAACAGAAAAATAATAAAAAGCGCCGTATAAGATTGCCAGAATGCCGGTGGAGGCAACCGCGTAGCGCCAGCCATTTTCACCGCCATGCAGCAATGCGAGTGTCGGTAGCAATATCGCTGCAGCGGCTGAACCGAAATTGCCCCAGCCGCCATAAATACCTTGTGCCACACCGGTTTGTCTTGCGGGAAACCATTCCGATATCATGCGGATGCCAACAACAAAACCAGCGCCAACAAAACCCATCAAGAAGCGGATGGTGGCGAGTTGTTGATAGTTTTGCGCCATAGCAAAAGCGATACAGAAAATGCCGGAGAGAATCAGAATGGAAGAAAACATGATGCGAGGACCAAACCGATCAACCAGCATGCCGACAACAATCCGAGCGGGAATGGTCATCGCGACATTAAGAATTAATAAGGCTTTTACTTCTTGATCAGATAAACCAAAAGTATCGCGAATCACGACCATCAAAGGTGCGTGCGCAAACCACACCATAAACGTAATAAAAAATGCAAACCAGGTTAAGTGCAGAACCCGTGTGTTTCCGGAAAAGGAAAAAAGATTTAGTTTGTTACTTTCAGCCACAATTACTCCGGATGATTTGAATTTTATGTTTGGACCAATGCAGGGTTAATGCAGAAGTCGTGCCAAGTAATAGAAGAGCATATAGCGAGGCAGATGGGCTAAATGGTCGCACTACACGAGTTATGTTAGTATATTAGCGTTTTATTATGGTGCAGAATATTTTAACCTGCACTGTTATGGTGCGTCTATCCTGCCGCAAAGTACACGTGCTATGTAATCTGCAATTGTTACTGCGCAACACGAAGCCCATTTTTAGGGGTGTTCGGTTATATTTTAAGCATATTTCTATGAAATGGTATAAGTGGCACGCATCTTGCTTTTACCAACCTAAAGATAAATTGTCTGGAGTCATTTGATGAAACAAAAGCTGGTTTTAGTGGGTAATGGAATGGCGGGTGTTCGCGCCCTGGAAGAGCTATTCAAACACAATACCACGGCTGCTAAAAGTGGTGAGATCAAAGGCAGTGATCAATACGATATTACTGTCATAGGCGCTGAACCATACCCGAATTACAATCGCATTATGCTATCGCCAGTACTTGCTGGCGAGCAAACCATCGACGACATTATTTTGAATAGCGTTGAATGGTATGAAGAAAATAATATTGAATTGGTGACAGGCGATGCTGCGGTAGAAATTTCACGTGTGAAGAAAGCAGTTATCACAGAAAGCGGTAAAGAATTTCCTTATGACCGTTTGTTGATAGCGACCGGTTCAAACCCCTTTATCATCCCGATTCCAGGTGCGGATAAAGAAGGCGTATTGGGATTTCGCGATATTCAAGATGTCGACACCATGGTGCAGGCATCGAAAGATTATAAAAAAGCCGTTGTCATCGGTGGTGGTCTGTTAGGTCTTGAAGCCGCTAACGGTTTGATGAAGCAGGGCATGAATGTAACGGTTGTGCATTTGCTGGATTCATTAATGGAGCGTCAGTTAGATAAACCGGCTTCTGCATTATTAAAAGCATCACTTGAAGAACGTGGTATGACTTTCTTAATGGAAGCGTCAACGACTGAAATCATTGGTGATGAAAGAGTCAGTAGCGTGAAGTTTGCTGACGATTCAGAAATTGATGCTGACCTTGTTGTTATGGCTGTTGGTATTCGTCCGAACATTGAACTGGCGCAAAAAGCTGGTGTGCATTGTGAGCGTGGCATTGTGGTTAACGATACCATGCAAACATACGATCCTGTTATTTATGCTGTTGGTGAATGTGTGCAGCATCGTAATGAATGTTATGGTCTGGTTGCGCCTTTATTTGAACAGGCAAAAGTTGCCGCGAATCATTTAGCGCATGTCGGTAGTACCCGTTATATCGGTTCACTGACTTCGACAAAATTAAAAGTAACCGGTATTGATTTATTTTCAGCTGGTGAGTTTAACGAACAAGAAGGCGACGAAGTTTTACAGATGCAAGACGTTGCCAGTGGTATTTATAAAAAATTAGTCATTAAAGATAATGTTATCAAGGGTGCCGTCATGTTCGGCGATACCATGGATGGCACCTGGTATTTCAGCTTGATGCGTGATGCCACCAATATTGCGGACTTCCGAAAAACTATTTTATTTGGTCAGCATGATGTGGGCGATGCAGGTCACGGTGATGTGGCGCGTGTTATGGCGTTGCCAGATGATGCTGAAATTTGTGGTTGTAATGGTGTGTCGAAAGGCGACATCGTTCAGGCGATTAGTAAAAAAGGTATTTTCACTCTGGACGAAGTGCGCGCACATACTAAAGCATCTTCTTCATGTGGTTCCTGTACCGGTTTAGTTGAATCCATTCTTGCTTCAACAGTCGGTGAAGGTTACGACGCAACGCCAAGCAAAAAAGCGGTGTGTGGCTGTACCGATCACGGTCATGATGATGTCATTAATGCGATCAAAGATCATGAGTTAAAAACCATGTCGGCGGTTCGTGAATTCCTTACGTGGAAAACACCCGATGGTTGCGCCGCGTGTCGCCCTGCATTGAATTATTATTTATTAGCGCGTTGGCCTGCTGAATATAAAGATGATGCGCAATCACGTTTCATTAATGAACGTGCTCACGGCAATATTCAAAAAGACGGAACCTATTCTGTTATCCCGCGTATTTTTGGCGGCTCTACTACTGCGCAAGAGTTAATGGATTTGGGTCGTATTGCAGAAAAATGGGATGTGCCAACCGTTAAGTTTACCGGTGGTCAGCGCATAGACATGTTGGGTATAAAGAAAGAAGACTTGCCCGGTATTTGGGGTGATCTTTCTGAAGCGGGATTTGTCTCTGGCCATGCTTACGGTAAAGCATTACGTACCGTAAAAACCTGTGTGGGTTCTGAGTGGTGTCGTTTTGGTACACAGGATTCTACTAAGTTAGGTATTTTGTTAGAAGAATTAACCTGGGGCTCATGGATGCAGCACAAATATAAACTGGCGGTTTCAGGTTGTCCGCGTAACTGTGCGGAAGCAACCATTAAAGATTTCGGTGTTGTGTGTGTTGATTCCGGTTACGAATTGCATGTGGGTGGTAACGGCGGCATTAAAGTCCGAGTAACTGATTTATTATGCAAAGTGGATACTGAAGAAGAAGTAATCGAGTACGTTGCAGCATTCACACAAAAATATCGTGAAGAAGCACACTATTTAGAACGCACCGCACCGTGGGTCGAACGCGTAGGTTTGACTTATATAAAGGAATGCATTCTTGATGATGAAACAGAGCGCAAAGCGTTAGCGGAACGGTTCAAGTTCAGCCAGACCTTTGCACAAATTGATCCGTGGAAAGAACGTGCTGAAGGTAAAGC
>CAZCOZ010000095.1:0-3749 GCA_964500555.1 uncultured Thiotrichaceae bacterium
AAAGCAGAACCCCAGGTAAAACCACCACCAAAAGCTTCTAATAAAAGTATTTCGCCGCGTTTTATTCTACCATCCCTCACGGCAATATCTAAAGCCAATGGCACCGAAGCAGCCGAAGTGTTGCCATGTTTATTAACGGTAATGACAACACGATCTTCGGACATTTTTAACTTTTTTGCTGCACCGTGAATAATGCGTAAATTGGCCTGATGCGGCACTAACCAGTCGATGTCACTTTTCTGCATATTATTAAATGCTAGCGTATCATCAACAATTTTCCCTAGTGTGTTTACTGCCATTTTAAACACTTCACTTCCCTGCATCTGAACACCTGACGCACCTTCAATAATTTGATCTGCACCCGTAGATACGCCATAAGGCATCGTAAGCAGACTTTCATAAGCACCATCAGCATGCAAATGTGAAGACATGATTCCGGCCTCATCACTTTGCTGAAGTACAACTGCACCCGCACCGTCACCAAATAAAACACAGGTATTACGATCCGTCCAGTCAATGATTCGAGACATGGTTTCCGCGCCAACAATTAATGCACATTTCGAGGCATCTGAACGAAAAAATTTATCTGCAATACCTAGCGCATAAACAAATCCAGTACATGTGGCCTGTACATCAAAAGCCGCACAACCGTGTATATCTAAACGTTTCTGCAACAAACAGGCCGTGCTCGGAAAAACACGATCAGGTGTTGTGGTCGCAACGATGATTAAATCAATATCATCCTTGTTAACACCTGCTGCTTCCATCGCTTTAAGCGCGGCTTTTTCAGCAAGGTCAACTGTGTATTCGCCATCGGCTGCAATGTGACGTTCTTCAATGCCGGTACGTGAACGAATCCATTCGTCACTGGTATCAACCATTTCTGCAATTTCAGCATTGGTTAAAATTTTCTCTGGCAGATAACCGCCCGTACCTGTAATTCTTGCGTAACTCAACTGATTTTCTCCGACGTTTTTTCGTTTTCCGCTTTTGCGTGATCCATTTTTTTACGATCGACATCACTATCTTTAGCAGCCTGTTTCAATAACGGCGCCATGCATTCACGGATATGTTCGGGAACGGATTTTTCAACTTCTAATATAGCTATTTTAATCGCATTTGCATAACTGACCACATCAGCACTACCATGACTTTTTATAACAATACCATTCAAGCCAAGCATCGAAGCACCATTGTATTTTCGTGGGTCAGCACGGTTTTTAAATCGAGCTAATACCGGCCAGGCAATTAAACCTGCCAGCTTAGAAAAAATAGATTTTTTAAATTCCTCTCGCATCATACTCGCAATCATTTTCGCAACACCTTCCATGGTTTTTAACGAAACATTACCAACAAAACCATCACAAACAACGACATCAACATTATCACTGTAAATGTCATTTCCTTCGACGTAACCGATATAATTAAATGGCCCTTTTTGTAAAATTTTATTCGCCTCTTTTACCTGCGCATTACCTTTACTGTCTTCCGAACCAATATTTAATAAACCCACTTTGGGCTGATGCGTATTATCAACGGCTTCGGCTAATACCGAACCCATAACGGCAAATTGAAATAAATGCTCTGCGCTGCTATCAACGTTCGCACCTAAGTCCAACATATGAGTATGACCATTATAAGCGGGAATGGTTGTACAAATAGCAGGACGATCAATGCCTGGAACGGTTTTTAAAACAAACTTTGCCGTCGCCATTAATGCGCCCGTATTACCCGCACTGACAACTGCCTGCGCACGACCTTCTTTAACCAGATTAATCGCTACACGCATTGAGGAATCTTTCTTTTTGCGCATTGCACTTGCAGGATCTTCGTGCATCTCAACCACTTCAGAAGCGTGTTGAATTTCAAGATGTTTATCAATATTGATATTATTTGATTTGGCACAGGCACGAAGAACGCTCTCATCACCGACAAGAACAATATTTATCTTCTTAAATTTCTTCGCTACAAGAGCTGCAGCAGGGACAACGACTTCGGGACCGAAGTCGCCGCCCATGGCATCTAACGCAATGGTTGCCATACTTTAGTTCAAGCTACCAGCACAAACCCAAAGCATATGCACCACTTAAACAAGGCATCGCTTTGATGTTATGTACATTAATAATTATTAGTCTTCAATTCCGTCGCCAGTATTAACGACTTTGCGACCTTTGTAATAACCGTCAGCTGTAACGTGATGACGATGATGTGTTTCACCTGATGTTGGATCAACTGATAAAGTTGCACCACCCATTGCATCATGTGAACGACGCATGCCACGTTTTGAACGCGATTTTCTACTTTTTTGAACTGCCACGGAACTCTCCTAACTCTATTCTTAATTTATTCGTTTTGACTCTTTAAGCATCTTTACTTAAATCGCCTGTTTACTTATCTGTTTAAAACTGTCTATTTAAAGCCGTCTATTTAAAGCGGCCTATTTAAAACTGCCTGTTTAAAGCGGTCTGTCTAAAGCTTGTCCTTTAAATTTCTCAATGCAGCAAATGGATGTGCTGCTTCTTTCTGCGCTTTTATTTCTTTCTGCTGCTTGACCATCACTGCAGAACACGCATTGTCATGCATTGTTACCATCGGAATACTAAGCAATAATTCATCTTCAACTAAATCAATGATTGATTGCTCCTCACCTTCCAGTAGATAAGGCTCAAACTCATCAGGAAGTAATTCCATATCTTCTTCACTATCAATCAGTGCGAATTTGAATCGTCCTTCGACTTCAATTTCCATTGGCTCCAAACATCGCTGACATTCAATCAACAACTTTGCAGACACCTTGCCCTTTATACTAGCGAAACCGACACTGTGACAAAATTCAACTTTTGCAGTAACCTGCCTGTCATCATTACCCGCATCGACGGCTAACACTTCCTGCAAGCGCGCCAGTTTACCAAGCCGATAACCACCTTCCAGGGTGCGGTTTCGTTCAACCTGATGCACAAAATTCACAGTTTCAGGCATTTGCTTCTGCATAATCGACCCATTTTATAGTAAATTAGATTATCTGTATATATTCCCCTTACATTTCAATCACTTCAGCTGCAGTGACAACCATGGTTAATAATTAACCTCTATCGGGTGCAAAATTTGTCGGTTTTGTATAAGATACATAAAATTATTATTAGTACAATCAGTTACTTCCATTAATTTTAGTCATTGACGCATTAGATCATGAAAATCATCCTAAGCTCCACCTCCCCATTTAGAAAAGCATTGCTTGAACGCTTATGCCTCAAGTTCAGCTGTGAGTCACCTAATATTGACGAAACACCCCTAAATGGCGAATCGGTTGAAGATATGGTTATACGGCTGGCAGTAGCCAAAGCGCAGGAAGTTTCTCATAAACATGACAACGCCCTAATCATCGGCTGCGATCAAAGTGCAGTGCTAAATGGCGAAAAATTAAGTAAACCGGGTAATTTTGACAACGCCTTTGCTCAACTAAGCAAAGCTTCAGGGCAAAAAATAACGTTCCAGACTGGTTTGTGCTTACTCAATTCAAAGACAGGTAATATTCAAAGCACTTGCGTTCCATATACTGTGGTCTTTAAAAATTTAACACCACAAATGATAAAAAATTATCTACTAAAAGAAGAACCGTATAACTGTGCCGGCAGCTTTAAATCTGAAGCCTTAGGTATTGCTCTGTTTGAACGTTTCGAAGGTAGCGACCCGAATGCTTTAATCGGATTACCACTAATTGAGCTGGTTAACTTTTTGGATAATGAAGG
>CAZCOZ010000095.1:3849-8980 GCA_964500555.1 uncultured Thiotrichaceae bacterium
TAGAATTTAAGATTAGAGCTGTGTATTAGATAAGCGACACATCAATCAAAAATATTTCACCTCAAACGTCTCATCTGAAACAACCTTGCAACCATAACCACCAAATTTACTTTTGAAGATAACTTTAACAACAACCTGTAATGGATTATTCTCTTGTTTGCCCTGAGATATCATCACTTCAAGATTATCACCAACAGTTAACTCTTCTTTTACCTTTAAAAAGATGCCATGCTGACTGATATTTTCAACAATTGACGATTTAAAACCTGACTGCCCCACCTTATTATAAAAAGCATTTAACCTGACGACCTTTCTTTCTTCACTACGAAGTTCGTGATGTGATTTTTGTTCCATAATTTTTCCCTATTGTGGAACAAGCATAGTTTAAAGCTAATAAAAATTCATACTAAACTCATTAAAGTTTTGTAATAAGGATGGAACAATCAGGGTACATTGAACTAAGATATTTTCTGATCCTTATTTTTGTAACAATGTCATGGCCTTTCCACCATGTTGAACATCAAGTCGTCCAAGAAAAGTCATACCAAGTAAAATCGGGCCGGGGTGTTCTCCATCTATAACAAAAGCTTCTACATTTTTTTCTGTAATCGACCCTACTGTGACACTTTTCAATTTTAATCGATACGCTTTTGCATAACCCGACGCGGTACTAACGCTTGAAGGCCGACCTATTTTTCGATACTGAATACCCAGTTTTTTTGCTTGCGCAACATTCATTGCAACCGCACTCGCACCGGTATCAACTAAAAAATGAACGGAATGACCATTGATACTGCCATAGGTCATATACATGCCACCGGCATTAACAAAAATTGTTTCTTTTTTTGATTTACGCTCGGTAAATGTAGTTCCGATTAAACTTGAACCACCAAGAAGATATTGCTTTTGTTTGCCATCAATACTTAGAATCGCACCACTACTATTCACAGAAATTACTTTCACACCCTCAGGGCTAGTTTTACCGACTGCGACAATATGGCGTTTACCGTCTACCATTAAAACAGCTTTATTACCGAAGGAACCCTGTACCTGTATATTCTCTATTGCATAAGCATTTGCCTGCAAACAGAGTAAAAATAGCGCGAAACAAAATTGTCTGAAACAAAGTCGTCTGAAGAAGAAATAATATGACATAAAGTATCGTGAAACGTAGTTACTAAAAATCTAAAAAGACAGGCGTTTTTACAAAAGTCCCTGCAACAATAACAGACATAATAGACTAAAAACACCGGCAATGACGTCATCAAACATAATCCCAAAACCGCCGTGTATGTTTTTATCTAACCACGAAATCGGCCATGGCTTCACTGCATCAAAAAAACGAAATAGAATAAAACCCGCCAGCATCCATGACCAACCTGCTGGCGCCATAAACATGGTGATCAGAAATCCCGCCACCTCATCATAAACAATACCTGAATGATCATGCACTTTCAGTTTTTTTGCTGCATATCCACAGATCCAGGAACCTGTCAGCAAAACAAACAATGTCACTAAACCATATATAAACAAGGTTTGTTGCTGTAAAAAATAAACCAGTGGCACGGTCAATAATGTACCTGCTGTGCCCGGTGCTTTTGGTGACAAACCACTGCCCAGCCCCATAGCGACAAAAACCACTGGGTCTTTAAGTTCGTACAATTTAATTTTTCTATTTTTAGTCGTCATGTTTAATCGCCATATTAAAAATGATTAAAGCCTTTATTCAAGAATGTTACTTCTTTATTTTCCCTGTCGAAACAAACCAAATTATTACTATCTGTTATTTCACCAATACAACTCACTTTCAATTGATGCTTTTCAGCCAGAGAAAAAACCTTACTTTCATTTATCGGTTTAACTGTAAAACATAACTCATAATCATCACCCCTGGTTAACAACATTGACCAGTCAATAACATCCTGGCGATATTTTTTAAAATAATATTTCGCATTTTTAGAAACTGGAATATTTGCTAAATTAATACAGGCACCACATTGGCTGGCCTTCATAATATGACCTAAATCTGCAATTAGACCATCAGAAACATCAATCGCACAGGAACATAAATTCACCAGTTCTTCAGCAAATCCCACTCTTGCTTCAGGTCGATTTAACCTCTCAATACAAAGTGATAATTTTTTATCATCAAAATTTTCCTGCACAGCGGCAAGTCCAATCGCCGCATCACCCAAATGCCCGGTAACAAATATTTTATCACCTGCTTCTGCATTGCTACGCTTTAACGATTTGTCTTTATCAACAAACCCCATCGCTTGCACAGTGATTGATAATGGGCCTTTGGTTGTATCACCACCGATTAAACTCACATTAAATTTTGTTAATAACAAAGACAATTGCTTAGAAAAAGCAGATAACCATTGCTCATTAATTTCTGGCAGGGTTATCGCTAATGTTATCCATGCAGGGGCAGCCCCCATTGCTGCGAGGTCGCTTAGGTTTACCATTAAAGCTTTATATGCAATATCCTCTGCTGAGGTTGATTCTGGGAAATGCACCCCAGACACTAATGTATCGGTCGTTACAACGAGTTGTTTATTTTCAGCAACGGAAACAATGGCACAATCATCACCACCGGCCAACAGCACATCATCGCGAGCTTTAGGAAAGGTGAAATATTTTTTGATGACATCAAACTCTGAATTATTCATATGGGAGATGTCGGACTGGGGCAAGGAAGAAGGCGTTAAGAACTCAACTCTAAACTTTTTACTTAGTTGCTTTATATTCAATATGGCGAATTTCCTGCGCCACTTTATCGAGTACTGCATTGACAAAAGTATGGCTTTTTTCGGCACAAAATTCTTTGGTAATATTAACCGCCTCATTTAACACGACGCGATATGGCACATCCAGACGATTCACAAATTCAAATGTAGCCAGACGCAATATTGCACGTTCAACCGGATCAACCGACTCCATACTGCGTGTCATGTTTTTTTCCAGAAAAGGATCAAGTTCACTAATGCTTGATGCAACACCGCTGACAAGTTGAGAAAAATAGTCAGCATCAATTGAAGATGTAGATGATGTAATAGCGTTCGCTTCAACAAACTGCTGCTTTATGTCAGTTATGCTATCGCCCGTCATCTGCCATTGGTAAATCGCCTGCATCGCCAAACGCCGCGCTTTACCACGTGCCTTTGCAACACTTTTTGTTTCCGGTTTTTTTACTTCAGACATAAGCTAACAACTAATCTAACTGATCAAAAACATTAACCATTTCAATTGCAGCAGCAGCGGCTTCGGCGCCTTTGTTGCCCGCTTTTGTTCCCGCACGTTCGATTGTTTGTTCAATACTATCCGTAGTAAGAATGCCGTTAATGATTGGCATACCATGATCAAGCGCAATCGCTGACAAACCTTTTGCCGACTCAGTAGCCACAATATCAAAGTGAGGTGTCGCACCACGGATGACCGCACCCAACGCGATAATGGCATTGTAATCATCTGTCTGAGCAAGTTTTTGTACCGTCACGGGCAATTCAAAAGCACCCGGCACACGCACCACTGTAATGTCCGAAGCCGCAACACCATGCCGTAATAATGTGTCCATTGCACCTGCGACTAAACTTTCAACGATGAAGCCATTAAACCGTGCGACAACAATCGCAAAACAACCTTTTTTATATTGCAAACTGCCTTCAACTATTTTACTTTCACTCATTATCCTATCTCACTCTAATAATATTCTCAGTGGAAATACTTATGTGCTATTTAATTTTTATAGCTTATTTCTTGAGAGCTTTGCACGACAATAGCTTCTGTCATTCCCGAGTGTTTTTATCGGGGATCCATTGTCTTTATAAGCGCTGGATCCCCGATAAAAACACTCGAGGATGACAAAATGAAAGAAAATTTAGTCCTGTTTCTCTTCGTGCAAAGCTCTCTTATAGCTTATTTTTTATCGCCTACTCGTTATCGCCTATTTTTCATTGCCAGAAACATAATCCAGAACTTCTAAACCATAACCAGCAAGTCCATGTATTACTCTCGGCGCAGTCATTAAATTCATCTTCTTCACACCCAGATCCATTAAAATTTGCGCGCCAACACCATCTGTCCGCAAATCAGTAGGTTGTTTCATTTTAACCGTTTCCTGATCTTTGCCAGAACGCTCGGCCATCCACTGCAACATAACGGTGTCTTCGTCTGCACCGTTCAGCAACACAACAACACCTTGCTTTGCTGCTGCCACCTGCTTTAATGCAGATTTTAACGGCCAACCTTTCGCTTCCTGTGCACCGAATGAATCCATCACTGAATTTTTCATATGCACACGAACCAGTACGGGTTCGTTTGAATCAATTTCATCTTCTGCATTAACTAAAGCATAATGTGTTATTGCATCCAGATTATTACGATAAGCCACTAATTTAAAATCACCAAAATCAGATGGAAAATCACACTCTGAAATACGTTCAACTGTTTTTTCGTTCTTCAAACGGTAACTAATTAAATCATCGATCGTACCAATTTTTAAATTATGTTCCTTGGCAAACGTTTCTAAATCAGGACGACGCGCCATGGTGCCATCTTCATTCAAAATTTCCACAATCATTGAGCTGGCTTCCAAACCCGCCAAATCAGCAAGATCACAACCTGCTTCCGTATGACCCGCACGTGTTAATACGCCACCGGGTTGTGCCATCAACGGGAAAATATGCCCGGGTTGCACGATATCTTTTGCTGACGCATCGGCTTTTACTGCAGCCAATACCGTCACTGCTCGATCTGCTGCAGAAATACCTGTGGTAACACCTTTTGCTGCTTCAATGGACATGGTGAAATTAGTGCTTTCAATTAAATCTGTACTGGTTATCATCAAGGGTAGATTTAATTGCTTACAACGCTCTTGCGTAAGTGTAATACAAATCAAACCACGACCATAACGCGCCATGAAGTTAACGTCATCCGCCGTTACTTCACTCGATGCCATTAACAGGTCACCTTCGTTTTCACGATCTTCGTCATCCATTATGACAACCATCTTGCCCTGACGAATATCTTCGATAATTTCTTCTGTGGTATTTAATTTCATTATTTATTATTCATTGAGACCTTTGCACGAAGAGCCTTTTCACTTCCGCGTTACTAAAAATGTATAATT
>CAZCOZ010000096.1:0-8629 GCA_964500555.1 uncultured Thiotrichaceae bacterium
CTAGTAGCAGATGCAATGTCTTGTATGGCAACAGATTGTTTCGTTGTTTTTCGTTTATCGATCACATTTTTGATTGCGATTAATAAACCTAAACCAATAAATGCGCCGGGTGGTAACACGGCAAGTAAAAAGCCGGGATAGTCTTCGCTAAAGGTGATGGTCATCGATTCGCCCATGCTGCCAAACATTAGTTGGGCGTTGGCTAATAAAGTACCGAAGCCGATTAGTTCACGTAATCCACCTAATGTGATGAGGACTAAAGTAAAGCCTAACCCCATCATAAAACCATCTAACGCGGAGTTGAGTAAATTATTTTTTGAAGCATAAGCTTCTGCGCGCGCGATGATTGCACAGTTAGTGACGATGAGTGGAATGAATATACCGAGTACTAAATATAACTCGTGAAACCATGCGTTCATGATTAATTCAATGCTGGTGACAATCGAGGCAATAATTAATACAAAAATGGGAATACGTATTTCGGATTTTAACCACGGGCGTATTAAAGAAACAATACTGTTGGATAAAACCAGTGTAATTAATGTTGCGATGCCTAAGCCTAAACCATTAATCACTGTGCCTGTTACGGCAAGTAGTGGACATAAACCAAGCAGTTGAACCAGTGCGACATTATTTGTCCACAGACCACTGCGGCTGATGGTTAGTGCTTCGTTTAAAGTATCATCTGTCATTTTTTATCGATGGTTTTTTGTGTGGTGTTCTTTGTAATGTTAAAGAGTAATGTCTGGTTCTGTTTAAAGTATAGCAAAGCGTCGTGTACGGCTTTCACTACTGCACGTGGGGTAATTGTAGCACCGGTAAACTGATCGAAAGCACCGCCATCACGTTTTACTTTCCATTGTTTTCTGCTGGGGTTGCCGAGCGATTTTTTATCAAATCCGAGTACCCAGTCAGAATGCGTGACACTTACTGCGTCGCCCAATCCGGGTGTTTCTCTATGTTTGACGACTCTAACACCTGCG
This sequence comes from uncultured Thiotrichaceae bacterium, assembly GCA_964500555.1. Classification (GTDB taxonomy): domain Bacteria; phylum Pseudomonadota; class Gammaproteobacteria; order SZUA-229; family SZUA-229. The sequence continues at coordinate 984 of CAZCOZ010000096.1, forward strand.
ACGCGGCCATCTGAGAAAATGCCCACTAGTAAATGAATAGGGCCATTGTAACCGCTGGGTGCGATGCTGGTGAAGACGGCAGCAACGTTTTGTTTGTTTTTTCTCGCGCGGTAGACGAGTGTTTCCTGTTTTGTGCCAAGCAGTATATGGGGTTTTACTGTAATGGTGTCGAGTAATAATTCATTGTCGTATAACTCGGCAGGAATAATCGTATTGAGTTGACGTAATAACGTTAGTTTTTCGTTGTATTCAATATCGTCTTCTGTTTGATTGAATGTTAGACCAACCAAAAATGCGCCAGCCATTGCAAATGACATTAAAATGGAAGCAGTTAACACTATTTTATTTTTAAAAATGTATGTCATCGATCCATGTCGCCATAAACGTTAGGCTGCGTGTAGTAATCGATTAGTGGCACAGCCATATTCATTAGTACGACAGCAAAAGCGATGCCATCGGGGTAACCGCCCCAGCTACGAATAATGTAAACCAATATACCGATACCGATACCATAAATCCAACGACCTTTTGGTGTGGTGCTAGCGGAGACTGGATCGGTTGCAATAAAAAATGCGCATAACATTGTGCCGCCACTGAACGCATGAAACAGGGCTGAGCTATTGGTTGCGTAATCAACCACTGAAAATAGATTGGCGATTAATAATAAGCTGACTAAAAAAGCAGTGGGTATTCGCCAGTCAACGATGTCTTGTTTAATCAGCCAAACACCGCCAGCAAGATATAAAAGATTAATCCATTGCCAGCCTGTACCACTTAACATTGAAAACAGTGGGTTGAATTCAACATTGTTTCGGGTTTCAGCGATATCATGCATTTGATTGAGTTGTGTTTTTATGAGCTCGATGGGTGTTGCCATCGAAATGCTGTCAATCGTTTCGCCATAAGGTAGTACGCCATAAAATACCCATTTGAAGGTGGTAACGAAATCGGGCCAGCCGTCTCCAACCCCCATCGGTGCTGTCCATAAAGTCATTTCTAGTGGGAATGAAATCATGACCACGATGTAACCAACCATGGCGGGGTTAAACGGATTAAAACCTAAACCGCCATAAAGATGTTTGGCGACGGCAATGGCGAAGATGCAGGCAATGGTTGTTAGCCACCACGGCGCTAGTGCAGGCAGTGCGAGGGCAAGTAGACAGGCAGTGATTAATGCGCTGCCATCTTGTAGTGTGGTTGAAACATCGCGCTGACGTAATTTAAGTATGCAGGCTTCGGTGGCAAGGCAGACGCTAATGGCGATCAATAAATTAAATAAAACGCCCCAGCCAAAAAAATAAATGGATGCGAGTGCGCCGGGTATTAGTGCATATAATACTTTGAACATCATGTCGTGAACACTGATGCTGGCTTTTATATGTGGCGCTGGTGTGCGTTTAAATAACATTATTGTTTACTATTTATTGGTTACTATTTCAGTCAGTGCTTTTGTTGTTGTCTTTAAGGTGTTTCGCTTTTTTTGCCTGTGCTCGTGCGATGGCCTCTGCAATTACAGCTTTTTTTCCATCGTCGTCACTGTTTTTATTGTTCTTACTTTTAAGTAACTCACGTTTTTTTCGTAAACGCTCTTCACGTTCCTGCTTTTGTTTTTCTAATCGAAGCTGATGTGACTCATGGCGCTGACGAGAAATATCAGAAGCTTTACGTTCACGTTCCTGCTGCCATATAGATGTTTTTGCATAACGATAATACTGTACCAGTGGAATATCACTGGGACAAACATAAGCGCAACAGCCGCATTCGATACAGTCGAATAAATTATGTTCAACTAAGCGTTCTGTGTTCTGGCTGCTAGCATACCAATAGAGTTGTTGTGGCAACAGGCGTGCAGGACAAACTTCTACACATTTTCCACAGCGGATGCAGGGTAGATGCTGTTGTGAATTTTGTCGTTGTGAATTTTGTTCGGTTTCTTTCTCTATTTCTTTCTCTGTGACTAGCAAACAGTTAGTCGCTTTTATTATGGGAATGTTATCTGTTTCGATTGAAAAGCCCATCATTGGGCCGCCCATAATTAATTCATCTTTGTTTTCGGTGTAACCGCCACAGTGTTGAATGCAGCTTTGCATCGGCGTGCCAATCAGCACTTCAATGTTTTGCGGCTGATTAATGCCAGGACCGGTGACGGTTGTTATTCTTGAGATCAGCGGTTCGGCAAGATAGATTGTGCGGTAGATTGCATAAGCTGTCGCGACGTTATGACAAAGTATACCGAGTTCGGCGGGCAAACGGTTTTTAGGAACTTCTTCACCCGTAATAATTTTTATTAATTGTTTTTCGCCGCCACTGGGGTAGAGCGTTGGTACGATTTGTAATTGAAAAAATTGTGTGCCATCTTCATCAATGGCTACCTGTATGGCTTTAATGGCTTCTGGCTTATTATCTTCAATGGCAATAATGCATTGTCGCGCTTTAATAATGTGACCGATAATATCAGCGCCTAACAAGATGTGTTCTGCACGTTCGCGCATTAGAACATCATCACAACTAATGTAGGGTTCACATTCAACACCATTAAGTAATAAGGTCTTAATGTTCATTTCGGTTTGTTTAACGGATGCAGGGAATGTTGCACCGCCTAAACCGACAATACCTGCTTCGGCTATTATTTTGCGTAAATCGTGTGAGGTGGTCTGGTTGTAATTATCACCGATTGGGTTTTGCTCTATCCGTTCGTCTTTAAAATCATTTTCTATAAAAATGCATTGATCCTGTAAACCCGAAACATGGGGTACGAGATGCAAACCTATTTCAGTGACAGTACCAGAAACAGGTGAATGAATAGCGGAACTGATTAAGTCTCCCGGTTTTGTCAACATTTGGCCTTTTAATACTTTTTCGCCTTTTTTTACCAAAACTAAACTGGGCACACCAATATGTTGCTGCAAAGGGATAATGTAATGCTTGCTTTGCTGCATCGTCGCGATCGCTGACTGGTTTGATTGTTGTTTATGCTCGACCAGTTTTATGCCGCCATCGAAATGATCTAGTTCTTGTATGGGTTTTGTTGTGATCATATTCGTTAACTAAACATCAATTGGCTTTCGGTGTAACAAAATCAACATCAGGCAATTTTGCTGTCCAGGTGCGGATGTCGGGTTTTACTTCAAACACATGAATACAATCTACCGGGCAAGGTGGAATGCATAAATCACAGCCAGTACATTCTGATTCAATAACAGTATGCATTAATTTTGCTGCACCCAAAATGGCATCAACAGGGCAGGCTTGTATACATAAAGTGCAACCGATGCAAACTTCTTCGTCAATGCGTACGATTGTTGGCAGATTTTTTTCTTCACCGTGTTCGGCATTAAGCGGTTTTACTTCGACGTCTAGTAGATCAGCGAGTGCAATAATGGTGGTTTCACCACCGGGTGGGCACTGGTTAATATCAGCTTCACCGTTTGCCATGGCTTCGGCATAAGGGCGGCAACCCGCGTAAGTGCATTGCCCACATTGTGTTTGCGGTAGCAGTGCATCAATTTGGTTGACGACAGGATCGCCTTCAACTTTAAATTTAATCGCAGAATAGGCAAGTATTAAACCAAAGATACAGGCGATGACGGCGAGTGTGATGATGACGGTGAACATGTTTGTAAACTTAAAAGTGTTTCCGACTTATATTTTTATCTATATCTTTATGAGGCCAGTAAACCCCATAAAGGCGAGTGACATAATGCCCGCAGTGATAAGCGCAATGGAGGTTCCCTGAAAAGCTTCTGGTACATCAGCAACGGTTATACGTTCACGCATGGCAGAAAATAAAATCAGTACTAAAGAAAAACCAACCGCTGCACCGAAACCGTAAAACAATGATTGCAGAAAGCTGTGTTGCTCCTGAATATTAAGCAGGGCAACACCGAGAACGGCACAGTTGGTGGTAATCAGCGGCAGGAAAATACCGAGTACATTGTAAAGTAGCGGGCTGGTTTTATGTACCACCATTTCGGTAAATTGAACCACTACAGCAATCACAAGAATAAACATGATGGTGCGCATATATTCCAGGTCTAACGGCGCAAGAATGTATTCATTGACCATGTAACTACTAACGGACGACAGGGTAAGTACAAAGGTAGTAGCTAAAGCCATACCCATCGCGGTTTCCAGTTTTCGAGAAACCCCCATGAACGGGCACAGGCCAAGAAATTTAACCAGTACGAAATTGTTAACCAGAATGGTACTTAGCAGGATGAGTGCGTATTCAGTCATGCGCGCATTCTACCAGATTGGCGTGCTGAATTTACTTGATTTATACCAGAGATAAGGTGGCAAAGATTTAGAGAAAAATGAGTGAAATCAACATCTCTAACCGATTTATATAAGAGTAAATCTTACCTGTATAAGGCGGCTGTTAACTAGGCAGTTAAAGAAGGCTTGTTGGAGCTTACATCCTCAAGTTGTTTCAATGCTTCGAGGCTTTGATTATCTGTTGAGACCTGATTGTGACCATTTTTCCTGGAATGTTGTGCGGCGTTTCTTGCTGATTGATAGAGATTGCTGAAATCTTCTTTATGTTTTTCAGTTAATGATGAAACACCAACGCTTGCTGTAACAGGTAAATTTTCAGGTTGCAAAAGCTGAATCATCGAAAGCGTTTTCTCCGCTTTTTCTATCGCATGTTCTATTTTACAGTGCGGTAACAATATGGAAAATTCTTCACCGCCAACACGTGCAACGATATCACCGGTACGACATGATTTTATTAAATTTGCGCCAATTTCTGTGAGGACACTGTCACCAATATCACGGCCATGTGTTTCCTGAAGTTGCTCGAAGGCATCAAGTTCGATTACAATGACACTAAGGCCGTGTTTATAACGTGTTGCATTGTTAATATATTTTGCGGCGTATTTTGAAAGACTGCTTTTATTTTGACAGCCAGTTAACGAGTCGGTTACGGATTGTTTGTAAAGCGCACGTTCCTGCTGACTAACTTTGTCACTAAGGCGTTTAATGGTAATTAAGTTTTTTACTCGCGTGACAAAACCTTCCCGACTGACGGGCTTGGTTATATAGTCAGTAACACCTGCGTGTAACAAGTCTTTGCGCAGCTGGATATCGTCATTGGCCGTCATAGCAAGTATGGGTGTCTTCGCTATTGGTGAGTTTTCTGCGCGAATCATACGAACCAGAGACAAGCCATCCATTACGCCTTGAAGCATTACATCAGTGATAATTAAATCGTAATCTTTTACATCGGTTGTAAGTGCTTTGAAGGCCTCGTCTGCATCAAGGAAGTGGGTGACTTCAATCCCGAGTTTTTTCAAATAGGATTTTACGATGTGGGCGACTGAAGCGCTGTCTTCAATATATAAAATTTCGCCATTGTTGATGCTGTCCGTCTGTCCTTCATTAAGGTGTTCACCTTTTATGTAATAACGAATACAGGATTTTAAATAGTCTAAATTTGTTTTGGGGAATATATTTTTTATGCCAGCTGCGCGAGCATGGACATGCAGATCTTCATCCGCTTTTGAACTCAGCAGAATAATAGGAACGTTGTGTTTAGTTTTCTCTGCGTAGTCGGTAATTTCCTGCAGGTGTTCATTGAAAATATTCTGCGAGCAAATAATAAGATCGTATTCAACATTGGCGCTGCTATCACGCAACAGGGCAAAACCTTCCTCACCTGAATTGGCGCAGTCGACCGTGCAGTCCAGCTCGAGAAGCAAATCCCGCAAGACTTTTTGAAATAGCCGTCCGCTTTCTAATACCAGTACATTCATATCTTTAGAGTATAGCTATTTCATGGGTTTAGGCTGAATTTAACGATCAAACGTCGGAAAAAGACGACAATCAGCAGCTTTGTTTTGATTGTCGACTACGGTTTGGACTACTTTAGGACTCTGTCTAAATTCCAGACGGTTAAGTAAGGAAATGACTTTGTTGTGATAAGTGTTATGACAAGGTTTGGTGCACAAGTGTTATTTAACTTTCATACCTGCCTGTGCGCCATCATCTGGATTCAATATAAACAAATCTTTACCGCCAGGGCCAGCCGCTAAAACCATACCTTCGGATAGACCAAAGCGCATTTTTCGGGGGGCAAGATTGGCCACCATAACGGTGAGTTTGCCTTCAAGCTCTTCAGGTTTGTAGGCCGATTTAATGCCGGCAAAAACGTTGCGTGTGTCACCACCGAGGTCAAGCGTTAACTGTAATAATTTATCAGCACCTTCAACGTGTTCGGCTTTAACAATTTTTGCAACCCGTAAATCGATCTTGGCAAAATCATCAAAACTGATTTCATCAGCGATAGGGTCATCGGCTAATGGTCCCGATGTGTTTTGTTCTACTGGCCGATTTTTAATTAGTGATGTTTCATTTGGCAAGGCTTCGAGTGAAGCCTCGGTGATTGCATCAATCTGTTCTTTCTCGATGCGCGTCAGCAGTGGTTTGAATTTATTAATCTTATGTGCGAGCAAGGGTACGTCGATGTTCGACCAGTTGAGTTTGGTGTTTAAAAACGCTTCTGATTTTTCGGCAGTCACAGGTAAAATAGGTTTCAGGTACGTCATTAGCAGACGAAACATATTCAAACCTTGTGTGCAGATTTGTTGCACCTCGTTTTCGCGACCCTCTTCTTTAATTAATACCCATGGTTTATTTTCATCGATATAAACATTGGCTTTATCGGCTTGTGCCATGATTTCGCGCACGGCTTTATTGTATTCGCGGTTTTCAAAATGCTCGGCTATTTGTTCACCTGCCATAACAATTTCGTTGTATAGATCCATTTCGGGTAATTCGTGTGACAATTCACCATCGAATTTTTTGGTGATGAAACCGGCGCAACGACTGGCAATATTGACGACTTTTCCGATTAGGTCGGAGTTAACCCGCTGCATAAAATCTTCCAGGTTTAAATCAATATCATCGACGCCAGAAGATAATTTAGCGGTGTAGTAATAACGCAGATATTCAGGGTTTAAATGCTCTAAATAGGTTCGTGCTTTAATAAATGTGCCACGCGATTTCGACATTTTCTGACCGTTCACAGTTAAAAAACCGTGGCAGAAAACAGCGCTGGGTTTGCGATAACCTGCGCCATCTAAAACGGCTGGCCAGAATAAAGTATGGAAACGGGCGATGTCTTTACCGATAAAATGATACAGCTCGTTTTTGCTGTCGGCTGACCAGTAGTCATCAAAATTGATGTCATTTTTGTCGCAGAAGTTTTTAAAGCTCGCCATGTAACCCATCGGCGCATCCATCCAGACATAGAAAAACTTGCCCGGTGCATCAGGAATTTCAAAACCCCAGTAAGGTGCGTTACGTGAAATATCCCAGTCTCTTAAACCGTCTTCAAACAACTCTTTTTGTTTGTTGGCAATTTCACTTTGCACATGACCATCCAGCAGCCACTGTTGCAGCATGTCAGAAAAATCACTGAGTTTGAAAAAATACTGTTCAGAATCTTTTTCAATAGGCGTTGCACCACTAACCGCAGAAACAGGATTTTTTAATTCGGTAGGATCATAAGTTGCACCACAGGCTTCACAGTTATCGCCGTATTGATCGTCAGTACCACATTTCGGGCAAGTGCCTTTGATGAAACGGTCGGGTAAAAACATTTTTGCTTCAGGGTCATAAGCCTGTTTGATGGTTTCAGTTTTGAT
>CAZCOZ010000097.1:0-8613 GCA_964500555.1 uncultured Thiotrichaceae bacterium
TTTAATACCCAACAACTCAAGCTCAAAGATCAAAGTAGAATTTGCATCAATTAACTCACTGCGTTTAGTTGGGCCATAAGCAAGATCAGCAGGAATAAATAATTGCCATTTATCACCCACGTGCATTAACTGTAATGCTTCGGTCCAGCCTTTGATAACACCTTTTACTGGGAACGATGCAGGTGTATTACGTTTGTAAGAGCTGTCGAACTCACGGCCATCGATTAAAGTGCCTTTGTAATGGGTTGTTACGGTGTCATCAGCTGTCGGTTGTTTGCCATCACCGCTAGAAATAATTTTGTATTGCAAGCCACTATCGGTGGTGATTACGCCTTCTTTTTTTGCATTCTCGTCAAGGAACGCTTTGCCTTCGGCTAAATTGCTTTCTGCTGTTGCTGATGCTTTTTCAGTAAGTGTTTTACGTAATTCTTCCTGAAAAGTGGTTTTTGCCTGTAGTTGTTCGTCGTCAGACAAGGCGAGTTTGCTGCCGGTGTAGGCGTCACTGATACCCTGGTTTAACGCTGCGATATCCAAATCGATACCTTGCTGTTTTAAGCGACTAGCAACATCAACGCCATAACTGTAACTTGCTTTTTGCATTGATGAGTCCAACGTTAATTTTGTTTCCGTCTTGTCATTACACGCAACAATAGCGAATGATAAAACGCTTAATCCTAAAATTTTGTAAATAGTTTGCATTTTTTTGTCCAGTTTTTTAATGTGGTGGGAAATTTAGCAGTTGAATCGGTTAACTTCAAGTCGCGTCCATTTATACAACTGCTGCTGTTCGAATTTGTTTAAGCCTAAAGGCTTGAAGCGGTAACTTTTAGCACTATATTAGGCATGAACTATGTGACACAATGAATGTCCATTTGTTTCACACGTTGAGTTAATTGCTTCATTAGCCAATTTTTACTGTTACAGGAGACCTTAATGTTGTTGCTTAGACCTTTTCTATTTATAGCTGCGTTATTTACGCTTACGATGTCATCGATCAGTTATGCGGAACTACCTGCGTCAGTCGGTGAACAGGCGTTACCAAGCCTGGCGCCGATGATAGAAAAAACAAGGCCAGCAGTGGTTAACATTGCGACTCGGGGTTCGATTGATGTAGAAAATAATCCGTTACTCAACGATCCATTATTCCAGCGCCTTTTTAAAGGCTACAAGAATTTGCCTCAGCGTAGAGAAGTAAAGAGCCTTGGTTCAGGCGTTATCATTGACGCGGTCGCAGGTTACATTGTGACGAATCATCACGTTGTTGACGGTGCGGATGAAATTTCAATTACGTTGGATGATGGCCGGCAGTTAGAAGCGAAAATCATTGGTTCTGATCCTGAAGCCGATGTTGCTATTTTACAGGTTGATCAAAAAGACTTGACGAGTATCCCATTTGCAGATTCATCTAAATTGCGCGTGGGAGATTTTGCGGTTGCTATTGGTAATCCTTTTGGTCTAGGACAAACAGTCACTTCAGGTATTATCAGTGCCCTGGGTCGAACCGGCTTAGGTATTGAAGGGTACGAAGATTTTATTCAAACTGATGCGTCGATTAATCCCGGTAATTCTGGCGGCGCTCTAGTGAATCTTCGTGGTGAACTCATTGGGATTAATACAGCTATTTTAGCCGGCGGTGGTAAGGGCAATGTTGGTATTGGTTTTGCGATTCCGATTAATATGGTGCGTCAGTTAACCGATCAGCTAATTGAGTTCGGTGAAGTACGTCGTGGTTTGTTGGGTGTGATTATGCAGAATCTTACACCAGAACTTGCGGGTGCTTTTGGTCTGGATACTCATCAAGGTGTGGTTATTTCGCAAGTTATAGAAGATTCCGCAGCAAGTCGAGCGGGCTTAAAAGCAGGCGATGTAGTTTCATCCATTAACGGTGTGCCCGTAAAAAGTGCTTCTGCTATGCGTAATATGGTAGGTTTGATGCGAGTCGGTGCGGAAATGGATATTACGGTTATTCGTGACGGTAAAGAAAATAATCTGACGGCGACGATAGCAGACGAAACCGAGCAATCGATAGCAGGTGGAAAATTAAATGCGCGCCTGGAAGGGGCTACTATCGAAGGACGTGACGAAAAAGGAAATAAATCTTTAGTTGTCTCCGATGTTTTGCGTGGTAGTCCTGCATGGGGAGCAAGGTTAAGAACAGGGGATTTAATTTTGTCGGTGAATCGCGTACCCGTGAAAAACTTACTTGATCTAAAACATGCAATAAAAATGAGCGATAAACAAATTTTGTTTAATGTGCAAAGAGGTCAAACGGCTTTATTTATCTTAATACAATAAATGAAGTGACGATATAAATAAAAAATATAATTCGTACCTCGCAATGACGAAAAACGTACTATTCACCAGGCTTTACATCATTGTGAACCCAGCGTTCACCGTCCTGCGTTGTCTCTTTTTTCCAGAAAGGGGCTTTCGTTTTTAGTTCTTCCATTAAATAACGGCAGGCATCGAATGCCTGTTCGCGATGTGCTGACCATGCGACGGTAAGTACAATTGGGTCGTTCGGTAAAATATTGCCGAAACGATGGATGATTAAACAATCATCCAGAGCATATTTTTCACAGCATTTCTTAGATAAAGTATCTAAGAAATGCTGTGTCATTTCAGGGTAGTGTTCCAGGGTCATTTGTGTGACAGACTTCTCGATATTGAAATCACGCATACTGCCGACGAAACTGGCGGTTGCACCGAAATGTCCTGCCTTAAGGTGTTTTTGCTGGTAGCGTTGAAGTTCTTTCCACGGGTCAAAATGTTTGTTAATGAGAATAGCTGGCATTGATGTATGTCATCCGCCAGTGACGGGTGGGAAAAAAGCCACCTCGTCATGATCATTCACAGGGCTATCAAGCGCAGCGTATTCCAGATTAATTGAGCATAAAGTATTGTTTGGTAAGGAAATTTTATCGGTGGCTAGTTGCCAGACCTGTTCTAACGTTAAGTCAGTTTGTGGTTTTACAAACGCACCGTCTTTTTTGGTGAGTTCACGGAGGCTAGCGAAAAATTTTACTTCAATCATGATTTATTTTAATGGTTGTTACTGGTTGCTATTATAAGGTGCTGTAAGGTTGAGGTGTTAGTTGCTTTGCATTACAATTGCGTATTGGTGTGCGCATGGGGTCTATGAGTATCACTATTTTGTTACTTTTAAAGTATAAATATAATAATTGCTGACTGAAAGTACCATGGCTTGATTGTGGTGCAGCCAGAAAGAAATGACTGGTAAAGGCAAACTAACAGGCAAAATAATTTTTGGAGAAAAAATATGTTGGTAAAAAAATCAAAATTAAACTGGGTTAAAAGTGTACTTGTTGTTGGTGTTACTTGTGCATCGATGAGTGCGTCAATGAATGTATTCGCGGATGATGCAACTGTTTGGTCTGATCGCGCAGGTGATACTGTAAATTCTAGAGCCGATTGTTTGCAGACTAAATTATGGAAGAAAGACAGTACCTGTAGTGGTAAGCCGTCTAACACACATAAGCATGGGTCTAAAACACATACACATGACGGCGGTAGTGCGACACACTCGCACAATGAGCCAGCTGTTGTAGCGCCAAAGCCTATGCCAGCAGCCGTTCCAATTGCAGCGCCAAAACCTGTTGTGAAAGTACCAAAATTTGAGCCATTTAGCCTGACATCTGCAGCCGCTTTTGCTACTTCAGGTTCTAGCTTGAGTGCTGCTGGTAAAGCTGAAATCAGTGGCTTTGCTAAAAAACTTAGCGGTCATCAGGTAAAAAGTATAACCGTTGAAGGTTATACAGACAGTAGCGGTGCTGCTTCATTCAACCAGGCATTGTCTGAAAAGCGTGCGAATGCTGTTAAAGCTGAAATGATGCGTAATGGTATCGATGGTAGCTTGATTCGCACTGTTGGACATGGTGAAAGTGATCCTGTTGCTAGCAATACAACACGTGCCGGCCGTGCACAAAATCGTCGTGTTACGGTTTCAGTTGAAGGTATGACACGCGTTCAGTAATTAGAACTTGTATATATAATGTACATATAAGTTGTAAACAAAAGATGAGGGAAATAGTGTAATTATATTTTCCTGCTGATTTAGAAATGGCTCCTTAGGGAGCCATTTTTTTTGCCTGTAATTACGTAAAACTTTTTAATCAATAGTATTAATAGGCAGTATTAACAGATAACAAAAATCTAAAATGTCAGGGATAGTAAACGCTATATTTGATAGTATTGCGTGATGAATAATAAACTCAGTCACTTTAACGCCCGTGGTGATGTTCACATGGTCGATATCAGTGAAAAGGATATTACTAAGCGACGTGCTGTTGCGTCAGGTGTTATCCAGATGCAGGCTGAGACGTTGCAACGTATTGTCTCAGGTGAGCATAAAAAGGGCGATGTCTTAAGTGTTGCTCGTGTAGCAGGTGTGATGGCTTCTAAAAAGACAGCAGATTTAATTCCACTTTGTCATCCTCTGCAATTAAGCCATGTTGATATTCAGCTAATGGTCGATGAGCAAAATCAAAGCGTAAATTGCACCGCAATCGTTGAAACTTTTGGAAAGACCGGTGTCGAAATGGAAGCCTTGACGGCAGTGCAAATTACTTTGTTAACAATATACGACATGTGTAAAGCCATGGATCGCGGGATGATGATGAGTAACATCTCGTTGCAAAGCAAAACGGGCGGCAAGTCGGGTGATTGGACAAAATAAAAGTTCGAATTTCAAAAAAACGACCATACATTAATTATATACCGGGTGCTCATCCACGGTGTCTACAAACAAGGAATGCAATAATGAAATCATTAAAACTACTTTTTAAAATAATAGCAGCACTTTTAGTGGTGGTGATAGTTGGCGTTGTTATATTTGTCGCCACATTTGATGCGAACAACTATAAAGCAGAAATTATTGAGCAAGTTGAAAACGCAACAGGACGAACATTTAATATTGGCGGAGAAATTAATTTATCCGTCTTTCCGTGGATAGGCTTTGAAATTGAAGATGTAGCTCTCGGCAATGCCGAAGGCTTTAAAGCAGCAAATTTTGCTGCGATACAAAAGTTGGATATAAAAGTGCATTTGTTACCGCTGTTGAAAAAAGAAGTGGAGGTTAAAAAGCTTTCTTTGCGTGGTCTGGATTTGTCGCTTGAAATTGCAAAAGATAAATCCAATAACTGGTCGAGTTTATCGCAGTCGGATGAAGGCGAAACGCCTTCAGTTCAAGAGAAAGAAAATACATCGGATGATAAGACGGCTTCTCCTATGTCCTTTTTAAAGATAAAAGGTTTCGAGTTCACTGACGCCGTTGTTCATTATGATGATCGTAGTACAAATACGATTGCAACCTTGTCAGCATTAAATGTAGAAACAGGCAAGATACAGTTTGATCAGCCAACGGACATTGATTTTAGTGCGCGAGTGGAAAGCAATAAGCCCTTAATTGATACCCGTTTAAATGCAACAACAAAATTAACCTTTAACAAAGAACTTAATAACTTTAAGTTACGTGACTTTGTTTTCACTGTCGTTGCACAGAAGAATGATTTTCTTCCACAGGCAGAAAAAATAGAAATTAAAGCATCCGTTGATGTGTCGATGGATGATCAGTTGGTTACATTGAAACAGGTAACGTTAAATGCATTAGGTGTAACAACCGTTGCGAATCTTACTGTGGCAAAATTTTTAGAAACACCACTAATTCAAGGTAATGTTGAAGTTATGCCGTTTAATGCAAAGGAAGTGGCAAAGCGCATGGCAATCGACTTGCCTGCGATGGCAGGTAATGATGCTCTGCAAAGTGTTACGCTGAAAACCCGGCTGAAAATGCAAGGTGAAAAAGTGGAAGCAGATGATTTTACGTTGTTATTCGACGGTCAAACTTTAAGTGGCTGGGTACATGTCCTTAATTTAACAAAACAACAAATCAGATACGACTTATCACTGGATCAACTCAATATAAATAATTACCTGGCTGCAGATGATGGGGCTGTAAGTGAAGAAAGCGCAGCAAGTAGTGGTGGCAATGCTAATGCAGCAAGTGGCGATGAGAAAATTGTATTGCCAACTGAGATGTTGAAAGGGTTAGATATCCAGGGTGATTTTCGGATAGCGACACTAACGGCAAAAGAGTATGAAATAAAACAATTGTCAATGTCGACGCAGGCAAGTAAAGGTTTAATTCGTATCAAGCCGCTGACAATGGAAATGCTCGGCGGAAAAATAAATACAGCGATAACCGTCAATGTGCAAAATGCAGTGCCGCGTTATGCCTTTAATCTAAATGCGAATAAAATACAAATGGGGCCAGTAGCAAACCCTATTCTAAAAGATGCAATGGGGGATAAACCTGCAAAAGTTGATGGTGCTGTTGATGTAAAAGTGGATATTCAAACGGCAGGTGAAACAATCAATCAACTTAAAAAAGCCAGCAAAGGTCCGATTTCTATTGATATGAAAAATACACGTGTTAACGATTTCGATCCTGAGTTTTATATGCGTTCATCGTTAGCAAATTACTTTGATGCAAAAGGCCTGGGGCTTTCCCAAAAAATAATGGGAGATTACAAACCGCGTGATGTGACTGTGTTTGATTCGATTCATGGCATATTTAATATGGCGCAAGGCCAGGTGAAAACAAATGATTTCTTAATGGATTCGAAACGGGTAAAAGTTGGTGCAGAAGGTAGCGTAGATATTGTGCGAAATAGTTTAAATATTCTTTCCTCAATAGAACTACCTAAAGAAAAATCGAAAAAAGATACAGGCGCAGCGACGAGCCCATTAAAAACATTGCGTGAAGTTTTATACGTTCGTGTAAAAGGGCCGTTTGAGGCGTTAGAGTACAAAATTGATACCGGGCGTTTAAAGAAATCAATCAGTAATGTATTGAAAAGTGAAGCGAAAGCCAAGCTGGATGCTGAAAAACAAAAAGCAAAAGCGAAACTTGATGCAGAAAAGGAGCGTGCAAAAGAAAAGGTGAAAAAGAAAGTGGACGAACAAAAAGATGAGCTTAAAGATAAATTGAAAGATAAGTTTAAAGGCTTGTTTTAAAAACTTGTTCTGAAATCTTGTTCTGAAATCTTGTTCTGAAATTTTTCTCTAAAAAATATTTTATTCGTTTGGTTTTTTAAGTGCTGGAATTTAATGCTCTCGTTCTCAACTGGTATCATCGTCATGGACGACATGATTTGCCCTGGCAAAAAAACCAGTCGTTATACCGCACATGGATTTCTGAAGTCATGTTGCAGCAAACTCAGGTTGCGACCGTTATTCCGTATTTTGAAAAATTCACCAAGCGTTTCCCAACAATTAAAAAATTATCTAATGCCTCGCAGGATGAGATTCTTTTGTACTGGGCAGGGTTGGGTTATTACAGTCGAGCAAGAAATATTCACAAAGCCAGTCAGATTATTATTGAACAATATAAAGGCGTCTTCCCCGATCAATATGAAAAGGTTTTAGCCTTACCCGGTATCGGTCCATCGACTGCAGGGGCAATATTGGCGCAGGCATTAAATCAACGACACGCGATTTTAGATGGTAATGTGAAACGTGTTCTGGCACGGCATCAGGCAATAGACGGTTGGCCAGGAAAAAAGGAAGTCGAAAACAAACTGTGGCACTGGGCTGAGAAATACACGCCAAAAACAGACGTAGCAGATTATACGCAGGCGATTATGGACTTGGGTGCTACGGTATGTACGCGTTCATCGACAAAATGTGATATTTGTCCCGTAGCGGAAAGTTGTTTAGCACTCAAGCAAAACCGTGTCGCAGAACTACCGACAAGAAAGCAGAAAAAAGTATTGCCGATACGCTCAAAACGATTGTTGCTTATCCGAAATCAACAGAATGAGTACCTAATGGAAAAGCGGCCTCCATCGGGTATCTGGGGTGGTTTGTGGAGTCTGCCTGAGCTAGAAGTAGAGCAACAAGTTGCTGATGCGGTGAAGGAAACCTTGCATTTAACGGTGACAAAACAGCAGGATTTACCCGTATTTCGCCACACGTTCAGCCACTTTCATTTGGATATTACACCGTGTGAAATTTCAGCTGAGCCCGAAAAGGAAATGAATAGCATTGCAGAACAAGATCGCTATCAATGGTGCTCGGATGTCGCGCAGCTTGCACTAGCCGCACCGGTGAATATCATTATGAAACAGCAGGATAGGACTCGATAAATACAGTCAAATAAATGATGAAAAGTCGGTTAGAAACTTGACTCAGAGAGCTCTAGTCGATTAAATACGCATCCTTTGAACTTAATGCATTTGTTCAAAGAAAACTCTTAAAATATCGGCCGAATAGCTCAGTTGGTAGAGCAGCGGATTGAAAATCCGCGTGTCCCTGGTTCAATTCCAGGTTCGGCCACCATTTTCTTTTTAATTCCCAAGCAGTTTAGTTACCCGTAATCTTGTGCAATATGCACCGAATTGAACCAGCTGGTTCAATTACTTCGTACATCCATGTGCTTCGACCCTTCGGGTTCGCCCTAAAAGGCAGAGCTCATGAGAAATTGTTCCTCGGCAATTGCTCCTGCATTGCCCTACTAAGTGGCGTCCATGCCACGATGACAATTTTTTCCAGGTTCGGCCATCATTTCCCTCTCTATGTTGTTTCTTCCTTTAC
>CAZCOZ010000098.1:0-8555 GCA_964500555.1 uncultured Thiotrichaceae bacterium
TGCCGAAAAAAATGTCACTTGAATTATTCAAGCCATTTATCTTTAACAAACTATTGCGTCGTGGTTTGGCAACAACCATTAAAGCGGCGAAGAAAATGGTTGAAAAAGAAGGCGCGGAAGTTTGGGATATTCTTGATGAAGTCATTCGTGAACATCCGGTTATGCTTAACCGTGCGCCAACTTTGCACAGGCTTGGTATTCAAGCGTTCGAGCCAGTGCTTATCGAAGGCAAAGCGATTCAATTGCATCCTTTAGTTTGTACCGCATTCAATGCCGATTTCGATGGCGACCAGATGGCGGTACACGTACCGTTGTCAATTGAAGCGCAATTAGAAGCGCGTACTCTAATGTTGGCAACAAATAATATTCTATCGCCTGCATCGGGTGATCCGATTATCGTACCGTCACAGGATATCGTTCTAGGTCTGTACTTTATGACGCGTGAATCAATCAACGTAAAAGGTGAAGGCATGGTCTTCGCTGATGTTGGTGAAGTGCATCGTGCTTATGATGGTGGTGCAGTCGATCTACAGGCAAAAATCAAAGCGCGCATAAAAGAAGTTATTTATGACGACAACGGTGAGCTGGTAGAAAAAATTAGCATTGTTGATACCACAGTAGGTCGAGCCATTCTTTCTGAAATTATTCCTGCAGGGATACCTTACTCTCTGGTTAACCAGGATCTGGATAAGAAAGCGATTTCGAATTTGATCAACTCCTGTTACCGTCAGGTGGGTTTGAAAGAAACCGTTATTTTTGCTGACCAGTTGATGTACACCGGCTTTAGATATTCAACGCGCTCCGGTATTTCAATCTGTATTAATGATATGGTTATTCCTGAGGAGAAGGGTACGTTGCTTGCTGCTGCTGAGGCAGAGGTAAAAGAAATTCAGGAACAGTACTCTTCTGGTTTGGTTACCAATGGTGAGCGTTACAACAAAGTTGTGGATATTTGGTCGCATGCCAATGAAGCAGTCGCAAAAGCCATGATGGATAAGTTGAGCGTAATGGATGTGAAAGATGCTGAAGGTAAAACAGTGTCTCAACCTTCGTTTAATAATATTTTTGTGATGGCTGATTCTGGTGCGCGTGGTTCCGCAGCGCAGATTCGACAGCTAGCTGGTATGCGTGGTTTGATGGCGAAGCCGGATGGTTCGATTATTGAAACACCGATCACAGCGAATTTCCGCGAAGGTTTAAACGTATTACAATACTTTATTTCTACCCATGGTGCTCGTAAAGGTCTGGCTGATACTGCGTTGAAAACAGCGAACTCGGGTTACCTGACGCGTCGTCTTGTCGACGTTGCACAGGACATGGTTATTCTTAAGAAAGACTGTGAAACTGAAAATGGTATGTTAGTGCAGTCCATTATTGAAGGCGGTGATGTCGTTATGCCTTTAAGCGATCTTGTGCTGGGTCGTGTGGTTGCGCGTGATGTAGTCAATACAGATGATGAAGTATTAATTCCACGTGACACATTGCTTGATGAGCAATGGGTCGAGCAGCTCGATGAACTAGGCGTTGATGAAATATTTGTGCGCTCCGTTATTACCTGTGAAAACACGCAGGGTGTTTGTTCAATGTGTTACGGGCGTGACCTGGCACGTGGTCATTTGGTTAACCACGGTGAAGCCGTTGGCGTTATCGCGGCACAGTCAATTGGTGAGCCAGGAACACAGTTGACCATGCGTACTTTCCATATTGGTGGCGCGGCGAGTCGTTCTGCTGCAGCGAACAGTATCAGTGTTAAGTCTGCAGGTAGTGTGCGTTTACATAATATTAAAGTTGTGAAACAAAGTAGTGGTAATTTGGTGGCAGTGTCGCGTTCGGGTGAATTAGGTGTAACCGATGATCAAGGTCGTGAGCGCGAGTTATATAAAATTCCATACGGCGCGGTTATTTCTATAAAAGAAGGTGGTCGGGTGACGGCGGGGCAAGTTGTTGCAACCTGGGATCCGCATACTCATCCAATTATTACCGAAGTAAAAGGTAAAGTTAAATTTACTGATTTTGCTGACGGTATCAGTGTTCAAAAACAAACAGATGATGTTACCGGTTTGTCATCAATTGTTGTGATTGATCCAAAACAGCGACCAACAGCGGGTAAAGATATGCGTCCATTAATGACGTTGGTTGATGGTCGAGGTAAAGAATTAAATATTGCAGGCACAGAACAGGCCGCGCGTTACTTCCTGCCATCGGGCGCGATTATTAATATCGATGATGGTAATGACGTAGCAGTTGGTGATGTTATTGCGCGTATTCCTCAGGAGTCGAGTAAAACTCGTGATATTACCGGTGGTCTGCCACGTGTTGCCGATTTATTTGAAGCGCGTAAACCAAAAGAGCCAGCTATTATGGCGGAAGCAACGGGTGTTGTTAGCTTTGGTAAGGAGACAAAAGGTAAGCAGCGTTTAGTTATTACTAAAGACAGTGGCGAAGCGGTTGAACTGTTGATACCAAAATGGCGTCACATTAATGTGTTCGAAGGTGAAAGTGTTGAGCAGGGCGAGGTGATCGCTGATGGTGAGCGTAGTGCGCACGATATTTTGCGTTTATTAGGTTCGGAAGTATTAGCTGAATATCTGGTAAATGAAATTCAGGATGTCTATCGTTTACAGGGTGTGAAAATTAATGATAAGCATATTGAAGTTATTATCCGCCAGATGCTACGTAAGTGTGAAATCATCGAAGGTGGTGATTCTAAATACCTTAAAGGTGAAATCGTTGAGCGTGCCCGCGTGATTTCTGAATGTGAAGTGTTGAAAGAAGAAAATAAAGAACCTGCAATCTTCCAGTCAATACTATTAGGTATTACTAAAGGTTCGCTAGTAACGGAATCCTTTATTTCAGCAGCGTCATTCCAGGAAACAACGCGTGTATTAACCGAAGCATCGGTGCGCGGTAGTAGTGATCCACTAAATGGCCTGAAAGAAAACGTCATTGTGGGTCGTTTGATTCCGGCAGGTACAGGTTTGGCTTATCATGAAGAGAGAGCGAAACAACGTATAGCAGATATTGATGCGGCATTTATGACAGAAGAAGAAGCCAGTGCTGAATTACGCGCCGTTGCCGATGAAGTTGACTCAGATAAGGCTGACTCAGAAGTGCCATCTGAAGTTGTTGAAGCAGTCAAAACTACTGAGACTGAATCGACAGTTGCAGAGCAACCAGGGCAAGATGCTTAAACAGGATGTTTAAAAGCGAGCGCTACTACGACATGTTTTTAAAGTCGTTAGAGTTGCATGATACTTTTGGTTAATGTTAGATATTATTGCAGAGGGTGGCGGTTGTCTCTAATGGTAATTAGGGTAAGATACAGCGAACAATTATGTTCGCTGAGCGTTTAGTCAGACGTTTTTAGGAGTAAAGCTCTAGTTTGCTTAGAGTGACATATATTTTTTGCTTAAAATAGTTTTATGGGGTGAATATGAAAAAAATTAAAACAGTATTTACGCAGGGGTTAGTTTCAACTGCAGTGTTAACAACAGCAGTGTTTGCGGCAACTGCATTAACAGCGGGTGCGGCGATATCTGCCGAATTAGGTGGTATGAGCCAGGCGTTGCCTGATGCAAAAGCAGGTGAGTGTTATGCCAAGGTCATGATACCTGCAGCATTCAAAAATGAAACGCAGGAAGTTATTAAACGTGCCGCTTCTGAACGAATTGAAATTATACCTGCCAGGTATAAAACGGTTGTAGAGCAAGTGTTGATAAAGCCGGGTAGCGACAAAATTGTGCCTGTGCCAGCAGTGTATGCCATGGTGAAAGAAAAAATTGAAATAGAACCAGCGCGTAATGTCTGGCAGCGTGGTAGCAGTGCAAAAGCGAGATTAGCGGACCATAGTTTGGTGGCGGGTGCGCATGCTCTAGGTTTGCCAAAATCTGCAGAAGTAGGCCAGTGTTTTAAAGAATATCATCAGCCGGATAAATTCAAAACTGAAACCAGCAAAGTGCTAATAAGAGAAGCATCAAAGAAATTTGATGTCGCGCCAGCTCAATATGAAACAGTGAAAGAAAAAGTGTTAGTAAGAGAAGCTTCGGATAAGTTGATTGAAGTGCCGGCACAATATGATACTGTCACTGAAAAAATACTTGAGCGGGCTGCTTATACAACCTGGAAAAAAGGTCGTGGCCCAGTTGAGCGCGTTGACCATGGGACGGGCGAAATTATGTGTCTAGTTGAAGTTCCGGCAAAATACAAAATCATTAAGAAACGTGTATTGAAATCAAAGGCAACAACACGAAAAGAAAGTATTCCTGCTAAATACGTTGTTAAAAGTGTACGTAAATTGATTGCTGCAGCGAGTAAGCAAGAAGTTGAGATTCCAGCTGAATACAAAATGATTTCTAAGCGCATAAAAACGGCTAGTGCTAAAACAAACTGGGTAGTTAGTGATGCGAAAGGCGACGGGAAAAAAACAGGGCGTACTTTGTGTATGGTGCAAATTCCGGCTAAATTCACCACGGTTAAAAAACGTGTTGTAAAAACAGCTGCATCCGTTCAGAAGATCGCTGTTCCTGCCGTTTACCGAGCGCAGAAAGTGCGTAAGTTAGTGACGGCTGCTGAAGAAAAGCGTATCGAGATCCCTGCTGTGAAGCAAATGGTGACCAAACGTATTCGAGTATCTAGTCCAAAACTGGAGTGGAGATCAATACTTTGCGAAACCAACATGACGAAAGAAATGAACCTGAGAATTCAGAATGCACTGCATAAAGAAGGTTATAACCCAGGCACAATTGATGGTGTGATTGGGCGTCAAACATTGCTTGCGGTTGATGAGTATCAGCGTAAAAACAACCTGTCTACTGGCGGTTTGACCTTGCGCACATTAGAAAAACTGGGTGTTTCATTGTAATCCTCGTTGTAATCGCTTTATCTTAATTTAGCGTTAAAAGCCTGTGATTTATCACAGGCTTTTTTAATGGCTTTCTGTATTTTGGGTGGTCTGTTGAAACCGATTGAAGTTAACTCCGTGGTAAGCCGGTTTTATCAGTTAAGTCTTCTGTAATCCTTGACAGTCGGCGGTTGTGGGCATAGAATTGCGCCTCTTTTGACAGGCCTCCGATGTAAAATTCGAGGCCTGTTGTTTATTTAGTGCCTGTAGTAAGTACCAACGGGCCCCGTTAAGGCATTGATGCCAGTTGATTCTATCAGCAGGTTGTATCAATAAGTGTGGCGGTTTTTGGAGTTATAGATGACAACAATCAACCAATTGGTGCGAAAGCCGCGCCGCAGTAAAGTTGTAAAAAGCAACGTACCCGCGTTGGAGGCGTGCCCGCAAAAGCGTGGTGTGTGCACCCGTGTTTATACAACGACACCGAAAAAACCTAATTCAGCGATGCGTAAAGTTGCTCGTGTACGTTTAACCAACAGTTTTGAAGTGACAAGTTACATTGGTGGTGAAGGTCATAACTTGCAGGAACATAGTGTCGTGCTTATTCGCGGTGGTCGTGTTAAAGATTTACCGGGTGTGCGTTACCATGTGGTTCGCGGTAGTCTTGATACACAAGGTGTTGAAACACGTCGTCAAGGTCGTTCTAAATATGGTACTAAGCGACCTAAGAGTTAATTAATATTATTACATTACATTCAACGTTCATTGATCGTTGATAACTATTGCTGATTACTAGCGGTTTACAGAGAAAGCTATGCCAAGAAGAAGAGAAGTCCCGAAACGAGAAGTACTGCCTGATCCTAAGTTCGATAGTGTTCAGATTACAAAATTCGTCAACATGATTATGAAGAGCGGCAAGAAATCGGTTGCCGAAGGTATCATGTATAAAGCGTTAGAGCGCATTGCTGATAAAGTGCCAGGCGAGCCGATGGATGTTCTTGAGAAAGCGCTGGAAAATGTCAGTCCAATGGTCGAAGTTAAATCTCGCCGTGTGGGTGGTGCAACCTATCAGGTGCCTGTTGAAGTGCGTATAAGTCGCCGTTCAACATTGGCTATGCGTTGGTTGATTGATGCGTCGCGTAATCGCGGTGAGAAATCAATGCAACTGAAGTTTGCTGGTGAATTGATGGATGCTGCAGAAAATCGTGGTAACGCTGTTAAAAAACGTGAAGATACACACCGTATGGCTGAAGCGAATAAAGCATTCGCGCATTTCCGTTGGTAGTTTGTCGGGTATTGTGTTTTAGTTTTTAGGTATTTTGAAAATAGATTTTTAGGAAACAACAATGGCTCGCACCACGCCAATAAAGCGCTATCGTAACATCGGCATCATGGCGCATATTGATGCGGGCAAAACCACAACAACGGAACGCATCCTGTTTTATACAGGAATATCTCACAAAATAGGTGAGGTGCATGACGGTGCTGCCACCATGGACTGGATGGAGCAGGAGCAGGAGCGCGGAATTACTATCACCTCCGCCGCAACTACCTGCTTCTGGAGTGGCATGGATAAGCAGTATGATGAGCACCGTATTAATATAATTGATACGCCAGGACACGTTGATTTTACTATTGAGGTTGAGCGTTCATTACGTGTTCTCGATGGTGCTTGTGCGGTATTTTGTGCTGTTGGTGGTGTTGAACCACAATCCGAAACAGTGTGGCGACAGGCTAATAAATACCAGGTGCCGCGTATAGCGTTTGTTAATAAGATGGATCGAACGGGCGCTGATTTTTTGCGCGTAGTTGAACAGATAAAAGAGCGTTTGGGTGCGAACCCTGTTGCAATGCAAATTGCGGTAGGTGCGGAAGAAGATTTCGAAGGCGTGGTTGATCTGGTGCGAATGAAAGCGATTCGCTGGAAGCAGGAAAACATGGGGTCGGAATTTGTCGAAAGTGATGTTCCGCCAGAGCTACTTGAATTGTGTAATGAAAAGCGCGAACTCATGGTTGAGGCTGCAGCAGAAGCAAACGAAGAGCTAATGGATAAATATCTCGAGGATGGTGAATTATCTTCCGAAGATATTAAGTTAGGAATCAGGCTGAGAACGTTGGTTAACGAAGTAGTGCCTGTTTTTTGCGGTAGTGCGTTCAAGAATAAAGGTGTGCAGGCAATGCTCGATGCGTTTATCGACTACATGCCATCACCCGTAGATGTGCCAGCGATTGTCGGGCATCTTGATGATAAAAATGAAACGGAAGCAGAGCGGCCACCTGATGATAAGGCGCCTTTTGCGGCACTGGGGTTTAAGATTGCGACGGATTCATTCGTTGGTAACCTGACCTTTTTCCGTGTTTATTCCGGTGTGTTGAAAACGGGTGACACCGTTTACAACCCGGTAAAAAATAAGAAAGAGCGTGTTGGTCGAATAGTGCAAATGCACGCCAATACTCGCGAAGAAATAAAAGAAGTTCGTGCAGGTGATATTGCTGCAGCGATTGGACTTAAAGATATCACTACCGGTGATACTTTGTGTGATCCAAAAGCGATTATCACATTAGAAAAAATGGATTTTCCCGAGCCCGTTATTTCGGTAGCGGTCGAGCCACGGACTAATGCAGATCAGGATAAGATGGCTGTCGCATTAAGTAAGCTTGCGCATGAAGACCCGTCTTTTCGCGTGCATACCGATGAAGAATCTGGCCAGACCATAATTTCAGGAATGGGTGAGCTTCATCTGGAAATTATTGTTGATCGCATGAAGCGTGAATTTAGTGTTGATGCAAATGTTGGTGATCCGCAGGTTGCTTACCGCGAAGCAATACGCAAAACGGTTGAGCATGAAGCAAAATTTGCCAGACAGACAGGTGGGCGTGGACAGTTTGGTCATGTTTATTTACGTCTTGAGCCACTAGAGCAAGGTTCGGGCTACGAGTTTGTTGATGATATTACGGGTGGTGCAATACCCAAAGAATTTATCCATGCTGTTGATAAAGGCGTGCAGGAACAAATGCGAGGCGGTGTATTGGCCGGTTACCCGATAGAAGATATTCGAGTAACCCTGTACGACGGTTCGTATCATGATGTCGATTCAAATGAAATGGCGTTCAAGATTGCAGCATCAATGTGTTTTCGGCAGGGTGCGTTAGAAGCAGACCCAACGATTCTTGAGCCGATGATGCGAGTTGAAGTGGTGACACCTGAGGATTATATGGGTGACGTCATGGGTGATTTAAATCGACGCCGAGGTGTCGTTAGCGGCATGGAAGATACTGTCGCTGGAAAAAATATTAGCGCAGATGTGCCGTTGTCTGAAATGTTTGGTTATGCAACATCATTACGTTCAGCAACACAGGGTCGTGCAACCTACTCAATGGAATTTGAGAAATATGCCGAAGCGCCAAAAACGATTGCTGAAGCAGTGGTCTCATTGAAGACAGGAATATAACGAGCTGGAATATATAGGTTGGGTTAGGTGCTTTTTACCGTAACCCGACCTGCAAAAGAATTGATTTTAATTTTATAAGTAATCTAAGAACACATACGAAGAGGTAATAGCCGTGTCTAAGGAAAAGTTTGAAAGAAATAAGCCGCATGTAAATGTTGGCACAATTGGTCACGTAGACCATGGTAAAACGACCTTAACAGCCGCGCTGACGAAAGTGATGGCGGAAGCGCAAGGTGGCGAAGTAAAAGCCTTTGATCAAATTG
>CAZCOZ010000099.1:0-8545 GCA_964500555.1 uncultured Thiotrichaceae bacterium
TATTCAGCTGTGCTGTAATCCTGATAAGAAAATGCATCTTCGGCGATACGAAATTGTGCTTCTACATAGTATGAGCTTTTAGGGTGTTTCTCGACTAACTGGGTTAATGCATCTATAGACTCCTGATGGTCGCCACGTTGGTCATAGGCTTTAGCTATTTGATATAAGATGGAGTCGTTATTCTTAGATTCTGGGTAGTCTTCTAGTGATGTGCGAAGTAATGTAATTGTTCTATTTAGGCGAGCATCATATATTTTGTCGTCAAAATTTTGTTTTTCTTCGGGGCTTAAGTTTTCTTTTTTTTGTAATAACTTATCGCTATAGTTGAATTCTAGTTCGGCTAGGCGATTCAATGCACCTAATCGAGTATTATCATCAGCGCCGGCATTATTTAAGTAATCGGTATAAGCGGCACGAATTTCTTCGTCTGTTTTAGGTTTAATAAAAATTTTGTTTATTGATTGTTTGCCGGAGGAGACATCAATGTCAGAAAGACTAGTCGGTTTTTCTTCTTCTTCTTCTTCTTTGCATGCAGTCACAAAGAGCATGGTAAAGGTCAATGCTAGTATGTATTTAAGAATGGTGCTTTTAGACATGTCTATTCTTCTTCTTTTTTACTATTATCATATAGACGAGCCAGTCCGTAGCGGGATTGATCAAGATAACTTTTTAAGTGTGTTTTTCTCTCATTGATTAAATCAGCAGCAATGTCCTGTAACGTGGTACCAAATCGTGTAAGTAATTGAGTCATTTGGTTTTTAATTTCAGGGTTATTGTTTGATTCATTTAATAGCTGGAGTCGTTGAAAGTTTTTAATAAAGGACTCGGGGTATCGGCTGCCATAATCAAAGTTGTTTTTTTGTATGATTAAACTGTTGCTGTAAGATCTGTACTCAAGATGATCTAACGTTATGTTCTGGGTAGCAAGGATATCCAGCCCATCCATTCGTTGTTTGTAGTATTTAATCGCTTCTGAGTAGGCGCTAGTGGCAGTCAGTTCCTGTTGTAGTTTCTCATATATGTAGGGAACAAGCAGGTAGGACTCATCAACTGATAAGTCCAGAGTCTTTTTCTCTTTTAGAATGGTAAGTGCATTTAATCCACCGATATAGTCACCCTGACTAGTTGCGGTTAAACCGATACCTAGTAACGCTCTATTTGTATATCGACTATTTAGTCCAATTTCTCTGAATGCATTTCGGGCATCACGAAAAAAGTCGCGTTGTAGTAGTGCGTAACCTAATACCAGATAGATGCGATTGGTTACTTCGTCTTTATTTATTTTATTCGAATGTTTTAGTAGCTGGTGAATTTTTGTTTGGGCATCAGTCCACCAACCCTGTCTGATATGTGCTGTGGCAGAACTTAGTTGTGCATAGCTGTAATAGAGTGAGGATTTCGTCACTTTCTCATAATTTTTAATTGCCTGCCGGTGTTTTTTTAGATGTTGTAATGCTGCGCCATTTAGTAGATAAGCATAACCGGTGTTTTCTTCAGAGAGTTCTTCAAACTTGTCTTCAAGTAGAATGTTAACTTGTTGCCACTTGTGTCGCTGAGCATGATATTTTGCAAAGAGAAATTGAACGGTGGCAACAATTGATTGCTCGTTCGCATTCTCAACTTCTTCGAACAGGGTGCTTGCAAGGTTCCATTCATTACTTTCAAGTAATAGTTCGATGATTTTAAAAATTTCAACGGATCCTGAGTTATCTATTATGGTTTCTTTATTGATCTGGATTAATTGTATGGCTTCAATAGGACGACTGCTATCATGTAGTTTCATGACGGCGATTAATAACTGATCAATATCAATTATCGGTTGAGTGTGTTCATCTGCAATATTTGATGTTGCTTGGTAAAAAGCAGCAGACAGGTCTCTAAAATCGCTCTCAAGTTGCTGGATATCAGCGTTTATAGATGACTGTTCGGCAAGGGCTGCTTGAGTGAACAAACAGCTCAGACATAGCAGGAGAGAGGCTTTCAGAATGTGATTGAAGCACTGGGGCATTCCATTTAATCCGTATTTGTAGCATTGGTTTTTTCATTTTTTAAATCAATGACTTGTGCTTGAATTTTAAAAGTGAATTTTAGTGTACAAATATACCATTTGAGTGCTTTTCTAGCAAATGAGTTCTTTGTCTCTGATTTTTTTGAACGATCAAGGTTCAATGAGGAAAAATTTTATTAGCGTTATTGCGAGTGGAACGGCAACTTCCTATAGACGACTTAGTGGCTACAAGAGATTGCCACGCTGCACTTGCAATGACCTGATATATTTATGGCTTTTTAATATACCTCTGTGTCTTTTAAGGGATGACAGCCTGATTATTAGCTTATTTCATAACCAAACTTGCCTTCATCGTCTACACTGACATGAATTTTATTAATGTCTTCACTGTTTGCTATTCGGCTCAGGCACTCTGATGCCATCTCCGGCAGCATGGTACGGGTCAAAATATTTTCGATGTTTCTGGCACCGGTATCAACTTCCTGGCTTCTCGCGACAATATGTAATATTAAATCATCGTCATAGGTGAATTCAGCACCATAGTGTTCTTTTATGCGTTTATCGATACGATTCATATTGATTTTACAAATTTTCATCAAATCATCATCGCTTAGTGGGTAGTAGGGGATAACGGTGGTTCTACCTAAGAATGCGGGTTTGAAGTACTTTAAAAGTTGAGGGCGGAAGTTATCCAGTAAAACTTCAGGCTCAGGTAATTCTTCACCCGCAGCACACAAGGCACGGATATGTTCTTCACCGGCATTGGAGGTCATTATGATA
The DNA here is from genome assembly GCA_964500555.1 of uncultured Thiotrichaceae bacterium. GTDB lineage: Bacteria > Pseudomonadota > Gammaproteobacteria > SZUA-229 > SZUA-229. The sequence continues at coordinate 2,789 of CAZCOZ010000099.1, forward strand.
ACGGTATTGCGAAAATCGATATCGCGACCTTCACCGTCTTTAATGGTGCCTTTGTCTAGTAGGTTGTAGAAAATATCCTGAACGCCGGGGTGGGCTTTTTCCATTTCGTCTAACAGGATAACGCTGTACGGTTTTCGTCGAACCGCTTCAGTGAGTACGCCACCTTCACCAAAACCAACATAGCCGGGAGGTGAGCCAAGTAACATCGACACTTTATGTTCTTCTTTAAATTCAGACATGTTGATGGTGGTGATGTTCTGTTCACCACCATAGAGTAAATCGGCGAGTGCCAATGCGGTTTCAGTTTTACCCACGCCACTTGATCCGACTAAAAAGAAGACGCCGATAGGTTTTCGTGGGTCGGTTAAACCGGCGCGAGAGGTACGTATAGCTTGAGCGATGGCTTCGAGTCCGTGTTTTTGACCGATGACCCGCTGCCCCAGGACATTGGTTAGATCAAGTATATTTTTGATTTCATCCGATACCATTTTACCGACAGGAATACCGGTCCAGTTAGCCACCACTTCAGCGATGGCCTGTTTGTCGACGTTTACTTGTATCAGAGGATTTTCACCCTGCAGATCGGTTAGCTCGTCCATTTTTTTGTGTAGATCTTCTTTGATGGCATCACGTTCTGTATCGTTCAGTTTTTGTGGCGCATCTTTCTCTTTTAATGCTTTTTCGGATAAATCTTGAGTATGGAAGTCATCTTCAATTTTTTTCTGCAAGTCATGAATTTCATCTACCAGGATTCTTTCTTCTTCCCATTGTGCCGATTGTGTTTCTAATTCATTTTCTAATTGCTCTTTTTCCGAATTAATTTCTGCAATGCGTTCGTCACAGTTTCCTAAGGTGGCGTTCTCGCGTTCCAGTGAAGTGATATTGGTTTCGAGTTGGGTAATTTGTCTGCGGGTATCTTCGATAGCAGCAGGCGTGGTGCTCTGGCTTAAGGATACACGAGCACAGGCTGTGTCTAATAAGCTAACGGACTTATCAGGAAGCTGACGAGCAGTGATATAGCGACTGGACAATTTAACTGAATCAATAATTGCTTCATCCATTATGCGAACGCCATGATGATTGGCTAGCATGACAGAGATAGAACGCATCATATTGATGGCTTTGGTTTCATCCGGCTCTTCAATTTTAACCACCTGGAAGCGACGGGTAAGTGCTGGGTCGCGTTCGAAATACTTTTTGTATTCAGCCCAGGTTGTGGCCGCGATTGTTCGAAGCTCTCCACGTGCCAGTGCGGGTTTGAGTAAGTTAGCCGCGTCTCCCTGGCCTTCTTTGCCACCCGCACCAATTAAGGTGTGCGCTTCATCGATAAACAAGATGATAGGCTGTGGTGAGGCTTTAACTTCAGCGATTACAGACTTGAGTCGATTTTCAAATTCGCCTTTAACACTGGCACCGGCCTGTAACAAACCCAAGTCGAGACTGCGTAGCGCCACACCTTTTAAGATATCAGGTACATCACCGGATGCAATGCGCAGTGCAAAACCCTCAACGACGGCGGTTTTACCGACACCGGCTTCACCGGTAAGTATAGGGTTGTTTTGTCTGCGCCTTGTTAAGATATCGATGATTTGTCTAACTTCTTCATCACGGCCTAACACGGCATCTATCTTGCCATTTTTAGCGTCTTCAGTCAGGTTGACGGTGAATTTATCAAGTGATGGCGTGCTGGTAGGGCCTGATGCTACGCCGCCTTCCGTTATGCTGGTATCGCCGACACCGGCACTAAATGATTCTGAAGTACTGCCTATAATGCTGGGTAATACCGCCCGTAAAGATTCAGGGGCAATCTTTTTCAGTTCACCGGATGTTATCTCAGTTGAGCGGCGCAGGCTCTCATCTAACATTAATGCGGCTAATAGATGTGCTGATGTAGCTTGCGGGTGATTGTATTCTACTGATGCTAACATCCAGGCATTCTTGGCAAGATCAACTACGGTAGGTGAAAGCGCAGGAGCACGGGTATTGCCGGCTTTTATTTTATCCAACTCTTTATTGAGATCGGCTAATAATTTTCCGGGTTCGATTTCAAATTTTTCGAGCAGAGCAGTGATATCACTATCGGGTAGTTCTAGCAACTTGATTAACCAATGCTCGATTTCAATATTGTAATGCGTGCGCGCCATACATATTCCAGCGGCACCTTCGAGTGCAGTTTTACACGAATCGTTTAGTTTTCCTACCAATGATTTTAAGTCGATAGTTATCATGTTTTTTTCCTTTTGTTTTTATGTTTTAATTATTGTATTTTTTTTAATGTTCTTAATATTAACGAAAAATTTTTCTGTGTCTAAGTATAGAGGTGCCCTATAGTCATATACTGTTTACCCTAACCGACTTGCAGAAACAGAAATGTCTAATGTTTTATTCTTGTCTTCAAGTTGAGCCGGTTTATTAGATAGCCAGATGTTCCAGCCAATGATGGCGGGTTGTTTTTTACCTAATTGTATCTTTTCGGGCATGTCCTTTTTTTTGATTCTAATAATAAATTCATAATCATTTTCCATGCCGACATACATTCTTACCAGTTCATTTAGTGCTTTTAGTGTACTGGTTCCAGGTGCGAATCTCTGAAGCTGCTGTTTGTCAAGTGGCCCAAGAATGATATGTATCTTACCTTGAGCAAACCAGGCTTTTTTCCCAAGCATGGCAGAATGACCCAGGCACACATTTCTGCCAGTCGGATTGTTGAAGTCTGGTAATTTTGTTCTTACATCATCGATTAAATCTTGCCATTGGCCGATGAATTGGTCAATTTTTACAGGGATGCCGAAATGTGAGCGTAGTATCTGTTGTAAGCCAGTTGCGGTTCTTATTTTCTGGCTGAATAAACCGCTGTAATAGAGTAGCGACTCATCTTTTGTATGAAGTCGGTTCTGCAAAGATTCTGTTCCCATACCAATCAGAGATAACAGGGCACGAGTTTGAGGTTCATGGTGTTTTTTTATTGAGTGGTGTAATCTGTTTCGTTCATAACTTAGTGGTAGGTTGTATTTAACGGATGCTTGGAAAAATAAAGATAGAATACGGTGATTAAATAGGTCAAAGAAATGCTCCATGCTCTTGTCTTTTTGTTTTTGACGTTTGTATATTAATTCGGTGTAATGAAAAGGTAGAACACCCATCGAGCCAGTTAAGCCCATAATGTTTACTTCCATTTTCCACTGAGTGTTACCTGCGTTTTTGTTGATTCGTTCAACACTCTCTATTTCTGATGAGGGAAATGCGAGTGATTGATGGGTTGTGAAACGAAGTGATTCACCGGATGGTGGGGTGAAACGTGCAACAGGATTGCAGGCCACATTGGATGGCGAATTTTCTTTTTCAAATAGCGCCGATCTTTCCAGCAGGCGTACTGCCTGTAGAAATTCAAACTCGTAAGGTGCTTCCGCTACCTTACGTGTTATAGAAGTATTTTTTCGCCAGCCCTTGGTGGACATTTTTTAAGGTATCCTTCTTTGCTTTTTAATTTAACGAGTACACGTGTAAATGAATTTAATGAACAATACAGCGCAAAAAAATGTTCGAGTATGGTTGCAAATAAAAAACTGCTGCTGCCTGTTAATAATGCGTCATCTAGTTCAATTTCAACTTCGATGCCTCGACATAAGCTTGTGCGTCCTTCGATGGTAATGGGCGCGCTGATTGCCCGTGTGTTTACCTGTAAGATAGATTCAATCTGTGAGCGGTTTATGGATAGTTCTTTGAAGTCATATAACCGTAAAATTTCTTTTAATGCCTTGGTTGCATCATCTCTACCAGTTATGGATAAATGATTAAGACTTAGATGTGAAATTAACCGCCACCGAGCATTGTTTCTCATAGAGGGTCTAACGGTTGCGCTGGGTTGCGTTATACAACGTATTCGCTTACACGGCGGGGCATTATCAATGCATTGTAGCCTGGGCTGATCTGAAGAAAACGGTAATTTGTTCGGCTGGTCTCTATTGCTACAGATCGATGCTATAGATAAAGTTCGATCATCGGGGTTGTTTGGATTAAAATGTAAATCGACCAGACTTAAAAATACATCACTGCCTTCATCACGTAGGTAGTTGCCGAGTTTTGCGTTACGACGTTGGGTAAACCAGTAAGCGTGATTTTCGCTGTCTTGTTTTTCGTGGTTAGTACCGTACAGTGGAAGGTATTCATCTTTGTTACCTGATGAAGTTGAGGCAGTAACTTTTTCAACAGAGTATATTTCATAACCTTCAGGACGTCTGGCGTCGGGAATGATTTGATACTCGGTAGTAGTGTGGTCAAGTTTTATCGGGTCGGTTCGGTGTTCAAACAGATTGACTACGGGTGTGCAGCCCGTTTGAAAAGTATCGGCAGAAATATTGTGCTCTAGTTCTACATTCGAAGCGCCTAGATAAAAATAAAAATTAAGCGTGTCCTCGGCATCAGCTGGAATTTTATCAGCGAAATCGGCTATATCGATAAACATAAACTTTTCAGGGAAGGTGAAATATTCTGTGAGCAAGCGATAACCGATAAAGGATGCGTCGGGATAGGGTAACAGACCTTCATCAGCAGAAAATCCAACGGGTTTGATAATGCTTGTCGGTAGCCGCACTGGGTTTGGGTCTGACTCGGAGCTTGTCATGACAATTGCCTGACAATTATTCAGCAATAATTCATAAATAGGGTTGATATGCTGCGGCTGACCTTTTAGATAGAATCGAATACGTTCAGGTCTGACGTCGGCAAAAGTAATGCTTTCATTGAATGTTTTAAGTGATATTTTTAATACTCCGGCAGCGCCTTTAATATCTTTTGATCCCGGCGTTGAAAAAGGTTTACTTAATAATGTTCCCCCAACCACTTCGAAGGGATGGAGCTGTGTTTCATAGATGGTTGAAAATTGGCAGGTTTCGCCACCAAACTGTTCGGTTTCGAGTAATGTTTTTTTATCCAGTGTGTAGGACGTATCAAGTTTATCTTTATCTGGAATGAATTGTACAATGCTCATCGACGGTATCGGACGATGGTAATGTGGAAACAAAACTTCAAGTAATGCATCGCTTAGTTCGGGGAAATCATCTTCTAACTTATGTTGAATGCGTGCATTTAAATAAGCGAAGCTTTCGATAAGACGGGATACGTGCGGGTCCTCAATGGTCTCAGCATTGATGCCGAGACGGCCTGCTATTTTAGGGTGTTCATTTGCAAACTCAGCGCCTAATTGGCGGATGTATGCTAGTTCTTTTTCATAATAGGGAAGTAGTTCATCTACCATGAGTGCTTTCCTCAATGTTTACAGTGCGTGTCACGGGTTCCAAAATGGAGTCAAAAATGACTGCTTCTGGTGCCGGGTCAGCATACAGGATTGCATCTATTCTGAATCTCAGGGTGCGATCAGTTGTTTCAGGATTGTCCATATAAATAACTTTTACGGTTTTAAATCGAGGTTCGAAATCAATAAGGGTTCGTTCTAGTGTATCGGTGAATTCTTTGCATTTTTTTACGTCGGCTATGTTTAACGTTGCCAAATCAGGTAGACCATAATTTAACAATGATTTTTGTATTTCTTTAAACTGGCTGTCAGGCTCCAATACTCTAAAGCGCGTATTAAGTAAGTTTTCCAGATCACGGCGAACGCTATCACGAAGATCTTTGAGTTTCTGGTGTTGGTCAGAATCGATTTCTACACTATTTTTCGTGTCGTTGTCGAACAAACGATCGAGGATCGAGGGTCTTAGTTTCTTTTTTTTATCGACTCTAGCCATTATGTAATGT
>CAZCOZ010000100.1:0-8347 GCA_964500555.1 uncultured Thiotrichaceae bacterium
CCAGATTTACGCATGTTTTCAATTGCTACATCGATATCGCCGTCTGTTTCCTGTAGCGCTTTTTTACATTCCATCATGCCTGAACCTGTACGTTCACGCAGTTCTTTAACCATTGAAGCTGTAATTTGCATCACAGTGCCTCCTAAAATATTCTTAAATTATGTACTCAGCTAAGTTATTAGCCGACTTGTCTAGAATCGCTACTTTCGACTCTACTTTCCGTTGTTACTATTCGTCTTTAACTATTAGTCTTCAGCAGCCGCTTTCTTAGGTGCTGCTTTTTTCTTTACTGCAGCCTTTTTCTTTGGCGCCGCTTTTTTCTTTACTGCAGCTTTTTTCTTCGGTGCCGCTTCCTTTTCAGCCGCTTCTGGCTTCGCTTCTGATTTAGTGTCTGCTTTCGCTTCTACTTTCACTTCAGTCTTAGATTCTACCGCAGACTCTTCTGCTACATCTTTCTCAGCAGCAGGCTCTTCTGTTTCTGCTTTACGCTTTACTGCAACTTTTTTAGGTGCGGCTTTTTTAGGCGTGCTTTTTTCTGTGTCAGCTTCAGCACTACGTTGAATAACCGCAGATGCACGACCTTCAATGATCGCGTCAGCCACACCTTGTGCATATAACTGAATCGCTTTAATCGCGTCATCATTACCAGGAATAACGTATTCAACACCATCAGGAGAGTTATTTGAATCAACAATACCAAATACGGGAATACCTAATGTGTTCGCTTCTTTTACAGCAATGTCTTCGTGACCAACATCAATAACAAAAATGGCACTTGGTAGACCGCGCATATCTTTAATGCCACCAAGTACTTTATCTTTCTTGCCCATCTCACGCGTTAGCATGAGCTGTTCTTTTTTATTCAAACGATCAAAACCGCCGTTTTCAGACATTTCTTCCAGCTCTTTAAGACGCTGAATAGAAGCACGAATAGTTTTGAAGTTAGTCAACATACCACCTAACCAACGGTGACTAACAAATGGCATACCACAACGTATCGCTTCTTCTCTAACAATTGTACGTGCTGCACGTTTGGTCCCTACAAACAATATATTGCCACGATCAGCAGCAATACTACCCAATGCGTTAACGGCATCATTATAGAGAGGCAGTGTTTTTTCTAAATTGATAATGTGGATTTTATTTCGTGAACCAAAAATGTACTCAGACATTTGAGGATTCCAGAAACGAGTTTGGTGACCAAAATGAACGCCAGCTTCAAGCATCAGGCGCATAGATACGTTAGACATGTATTTCTCCAGTTAGGGTTAGGCCTCCATATACCCCATGCAATAACTGACTGAGCGATCCATAATTTCAAATGAGATAAGCCCCAAATGAAACAAAATCTGCTTAAATCAGCACCCAATCACATGTGTCGGTATATGTGCGTATTTAAATAAGATATAGTTAGCCCCATTGGTTCAATACCAAATGGTTTGATTCGCAAAAAAGACAGGCTTTAAAAAGCCGTCATTTCAAGCCGTCAAACAGGTAACAATATCGCGTGTTTGCGCTAAGTTTTCTCAGCGCGGGCGCTTTATACCATATTGAGAGAAAATAAACAACGATTTTTCATGACAGAAAAAATCAAAATAAGCCTATAACTATCTGATTTTTATAATAAATACACCATGGCAATATTAATTAAAAAAGCTGAAGAAATAGAAAAAATGCGAATCGCAGGACGACTGGGCGGCGAAGTGCTACAAATGATCCGACCCCATGTCAACGCAGGAATTACCACTAATGAACTCGATAAAATTTGTCACGATTATATTGTGGATGTGCAAAAAGCCATTCCCGCACCATTAAATTATCATGGCTTTCCCAAATCGATCTGCACTTCCGTCAACCATCAGGTCTGTCACGGCATTCCCAGTGACAAAAAATTGAAGAAAGGCGATGCCATCAATATTGATATCACCGTCATAAAAGATGGCTATCATGGTGATACCAGTAAGATGTTTTTTATTGGCGAGCCGCCTATTCCTGCCAAACGCGTAAGCGCAGTCGCACATGAATGCATGAAACGCGGTATTGCGTTAGTAAAACCGGGTACACAATTAGGAGATATTGGCCACGTCATCCAACAACATGCTGAAGCCAATAACTTCTCAATCGTTCGAGAATATTGCGGCCATGGAATCGGCAAAGGTTTTCATGAAGACCCACAAGTTTTACACTACGGCAAACCCGGCACAGGCATAACACTTGAATCTGGCATGATCTTTACCATCGAACCCATGGTCAATGCGGGTCGTCGCAATGTTAAATTACTAAGTGATAACTGGACAGTAGTAACCAAAGACCACAGTGCTTCAGCACAATGGGAACATACCATTTTGGTGACGGATACTGGACACGAGATTTTAACGCAGTGTGACGGTGATGAAATTTAATGTTCTCTATAAATTCGTTCAGAAAATAATCAACACAATATAGTTTTTATAAAAAATATAATTAAAACAGTAAACACAATAATAAATAATAAAATGAATATCGCAATGCTAGAACCGTTAATTACCGATGAGCTTAATAAGCTACTTGATCTCAACGCATTAAAAAAACAACTAAGTAATACAGGCAATGATTCTTCATCAAATACCTTAAGCATTCTCAAAAAAGCTGTCATCGGTATTGATGAGGGTTTAAAAAATATTTATCTGACAGCTTCAACAAAAAATAATGTTGTTGATACTGTTGTATACGGTCGAGCCCTTCTTATCGACCGACTTATCCATCTTATCCACAACGACCAATTCAAAGATATCGAACAAAAAATGGCTTTAATTGCGGTTGGTGGTTATGGTCGCGGTGAACTGCATCCAAAATCTGACATTGATTTAATGCTGCTACTAGAAGAACAGGAAACAGAAAAAACAAAAATACACATCGAACGTTTTTTCATGCTGTTATGGGACATTGGCCTGGAAATTGGTCACAGCGTGCGCACCATTAAAGAGTGTGTCGAAGAGTCCGGAAAAGATATTACAGTCGCTACAAATATTATGGAGTCACGCTTACTGGCTGGTGATAACAGCCTATTTGAAGAGATGAAAGTGCAAACAAGTGCCGACCATATCTGGGATTCAAAATCATTTTTTCAGGCCAAACTAGAAGAGCAAATACAACGCAACGGTAAATACAACGACACGGCATATAATCTGGAACCGAATATAAAAGAAAGTCACGGCGGCTTACGTGATATTCAAATGATCGGCTGGGTAGCTAAAAGGCACTTTAACGCCGAAAGTTTGCACGATTTAGTTAAAGAAGATTTCTTGCTTGAAGATGAATTAGATACGCTACTCAAAGGCCAGCATTTATTATGGCGTATTCGCTGCAGCTTACATTATCTTGCTGGACGACGTGAAGACCGTCTGTTATTCGATTACCAACGTGAGTTAGCCTACGAATTCGGGTTTCGCGATAGTGAAAACAACACAAATAATGAAGCCATAGAAAACTTCATGCAACAGTACTACCGTACCGTTATCGAACTTCAACGCTTAAATGAAATGTTATTACAACATTTTAGAGAAGCCATTATTTATGCTGACGTGCCACAACAAACAGAACGAATAAACGACAGCTTTCAAGTTAGCAATGGCTACCTTGAAACAACAAATGACCACGTCTTTAGTGACGACCCTTGTGCCATTTTGGAGATGTTTGCCATTTTGCAGGACTACCGAGAAATTCAGGGCGTTCGTGCAGCAACCATTCGCGAAATAAGAAAACACAAACATTTAATCAATGATGATGTCCGACAATCAGCACAGGCACAAAAAGTTTTTCTAAGAATAATGAATCACTCTCGTGGCGTTACACACGAGTTAAGACGGATGAATCGTTATGGCATACTCGCCGCTTACATCCCTGCATTTGATTCTATAGTAGGGCGTATGCAGTACGATTTGTTCCATGCATACACTGTCGATCAACATACACTTTTTGTAATAAGAAATATGCGACGTCTTTCTGTGCCAGATTTCTGTCATGAATTTCCATTAGCCAGTGGTATATTCCAACATTTGGCCAATCCTGGGTTATTGTATTTTTCAGGTTTGTTTCATGACATTGCCAAAGGCCGAAAAGGTGATCATTCAACTCTTGGTGCTGTTGATGCCAAAGAATTTTGCGCACTGCATGGCATGGCTGATAAAGACAGTGATTTGGTCAGCTGGCTTGTTAGCAGCCACCTTATTATGTCAACGACTGCACAACGAAAAGATATAAGTGACCCGGATATCATCAGCGAATTTACTGAGCACGTAAAAACAATTGAGCGTTTAGATTATTTATATTTGCTTACCATTTCGGACATTCGCGGCACCAATCCAAAACAGTGGAATGACTGGAAAGACAAACTCCTCGGTGAGCTATACAATAAGGCGGCTGCCGTACTCAACAAAGGCATTGAACAACAAAACGATAAAGAATCGAATATACAGGAAATACAAACAGACGCACTGCGTCAACTCGAGCAACTTGGTATTGATTCACATCAAACACAGGATGTTTGGCAAACATTGAATGCCGAATATTTTCAAAGCCATACCGCTAATGAAATTGTCTGGCACACATCACTAATTAACGAGGCTGGAATTAATCAATCTGGACAACAACAAACGCTCGAAAAACCGCTTATTCAAACACGCATTGATGATTCAAGTAACAGCATTGAATTATTGGTTTACATGAAAAATAGAGGACAAATTTTTTATGACATTGTCACACTTTTAAGCTACAGCGAAGTCAATATTGTTACAGCTCAAATAACGAATACCAGTAATGACTACGCCCTGGAAACGTTCCGCTTATTACCCATTAACCTGGATAACTCAGAAATAGCTTACGCAGCAGATGAAATCACCACCCGTCTAAAAGAAAAATTATTCAACAATACGGAAACCACTCACTCAACTTCAAATATCAGCAGTAAACACAAATATTTTTCCGCTCCGACAGTTATTACATTTACAAACATTGATAATGACACCGCCAGTCAAATAAAAATAGAAACCATGGATAGAACGGGCATACTTGCTATCATTGCAAAAGCTTTTGCCGACTCCTCAATTAAAATACTTAATGCGCGCATCGCAACTGCAGGTGAAAAAGCCATTGATTATTTTACTATTAGTACCCTGGAAAATACCGCTTTATCAAAAGCACAAAAAAATAATTTAAAACAAACCCTACAAGAACTACTCTAAAAAAATGACAGCAAGTATTACAGAATCAGCAGCATTAGACACTAAAACACTAAGTCTGGCCAAACAACTTATTAGCATCCCATCCGTAACACCGGATGATATGGGTTGCCAAAAAATTATCGCTGAGCGATTATCTGCTATTGGCTTTAACATAGAAAATCTTCGTTTTGGCGAAGTTGATAACCTTTGGGCACGGCACGGCACAAAAAACCCACTGTTTGTTTTTGCTGGTCACACCGATGTTGTTCCCACTGGCCCAGTTGAAAAATGGCGCAGTGATCCATTCACACCAACCATTGTTGATAAAACCATGACGGGTCGTGGCACTGCTGACATGAAAAGCAGTATTGCTGCAATGGTTTGTGCCTGCGAAAATTTCTTTAGCGACAATAAAGAGATCGATGGTTCCATTGCTTTTCTAATCACTAGTGATGAAGAAGGCCCTGCCACCGATGGCACGATAAAAGTAATTGAACACCTAACAAGTAACAATGAAAAAATTGACTGGTGTCTGGTTGGTGAACCTTCAAGCAGCAGTACTCTTGGTGATGTTATAAAAAATGGACGTCGTGGTTCAATATCAGGTGATCTGACAATACATGGTGTACAGGGGCACATTGCCTACCCACATTTAGCGAAAAATCCCATTCATTTATTTGCAGGCGCATTGCAGAGTTTGTGTGATGAACAATGGGATCAAGGTAACGATCACTTCCCTCCAACCAGTTTTCAAATATCGAACATCAATGGCGGCACAGGCGTGACGAACGTCATACCCGGCGAACTAAACGTGCAATTTAATTTACGTTTCTCCACTGAAATTACAGACCAACAAATTCAGCAGCGCATTGAAACCATTCTCAATAAACACGAATTGAAATACTCACTTGACTGGACTGTTTCTGGTCAACCATTCTTAACCGCTGATGGTCATTTAATTGATGCCGCAAAACAGGCTATCAAGTCTGTTTGCAATATTGAATCCGAATTATCAACATCTGGTGGCACTTCAGATGGACGCTTCATTGCACCTACTGGCGCTCAGATAGTAGAGCTCGGCCCTATAAATGAAAGCATTCACAAAATTGATGAAAATATAAATATCGACCAGCTGGAACAGCTCACCGATGTATATACTGAGATATTGAATAATTTATTTAAGCAGTAGCTTATGTGACGGCAGGTTTGATGTTCATGTATATTTGATCTGGACATAAGATAAACAAAAATAATACACACCAATGACGACCATAAAAAAACAACTACAACACGAAGGAGTCAACCGATGAACCTGGAAAAAGTAATCTTTAGTTTTTTCATGATACTCGCCCTAACCCTGAATTTTGGATTCTTTTATGGCGAAATTGATAATGCTGCTCATCACAATGTTTACGAATTATTTGCTGTTGTAGTGGTCAACCTAATTGCCACCATAATGAAGTTTGGTGATAAATCCCAAATGGGCGCAATGTTACTGGCTACCAGCCTGGTTGCCATGGTTCAACTCGTTGGTGCCTCGCTGATTTGGGTCTTTGCTGAACACATTCATGATACAGGTCTGACGCCCAGCGTTGTTGCAACTATAGTCGCTCTAAGCGGTGGCGCTATGCTGGCAAATATTATTTCGGTTATATTGCTAATGATAGAAGTATCTATGTTCAAACGATAAATGCATAAATAAGAAACAACATTGCATTCAATAACTAAAAATAAAACATGAACGAAGTTACCTCATTAGTTCTACGGCGAATACGTAAACCGTTAATTTTAATTGTTTTGGTTTATAGTATTGCGATTCTAGGGCTTATCTTAATTCCGGGACTGGATGACAAAGGCAATGTCTGGCATATGGATATTTTTCATGCCTTTTATTTTGTTAGTTACACCGCCACCACGATCGGTTTTGGCGAAATCCCCTACCCGCTAACGGAAGGCCAACGGTTGTGGTCATTACTTATAATCTATCTAACCGTTATCTCATGGTTCTATACGCTTGGAACTATTATTGCTTTAATCCAGAATAAAAATTTTCGAAAAGTAGTAAAGGAATCGGCTTTTAAGCGTGATGTAAAAAACATGAACCGGCCTTATTACATTGTTTGTGGACTTGGCGAAACAGGAAAAGCCGTTATTGATGCTTTACTCGAAGAGCACTTTGGCGCTGTTGTCATAGAAAAAAAAGAGGATATTAGTGAACGTAGTTTAAGCGATACCCTGGAGTACGTCCCTCATCTTACAGCCGATGCTTCCACCCCAGAAGTCATTGAAAAAGCCGGTGTGCAACTGAGTAAATGCCACGGCGTTATCGCGCTTACTTCGTCTGATGAAACAAATTTAAAAATTGCCATTAGCAGCAAATTACTGCACCCAAATATTAATGTTGTATGTCGCTCTGAATACAAAGAACATGAAGAAAATATGCTCTCATTTGGCACCAATCACATCATCAACCCATTTGAGAGCTTCGCCAGTATATTTAGAATGGCGCTACACTCGCCCTCTATGCACCTAATTTATGAATGGCTAACGGGATCATCGGAAGTCTCTTTAAGCACACCTATCGATATAAAAGAGGGTCACTGGATACTTTTAGGTTACGGGCGTTTTGGTCAACAACTACATGAAGCATTAAGGGAAAAGAATATACGTACCGTCGTTATCGATCCTAAGAGCAAAACAAAAAACATCTTTGAAAATAACCGTCATCCTGATGATAGTTATATTTCTGGCACGGGTACTGATGCAGCAACCTTAACAACTGCGGGTATTGATATAGCTGCAGGTATTATTGCGGGTTCAAATAGCGATTCAAATAATCTTTCAATCATCATGACAGCGCGTCAACTTAATAAACACGTCTTTGTCATCGGTCGACAAAACTACAAAAGTAATGCTATTTTATACTCAAAGATTAACGAACATTACGATAAAGAAACGCACAAAGATGAAGAAAATATTTTTAGCAGTGCTCATATAATTGTACAACCAAGTGAAATTATCGCCAGAAAAATTCGTGCTATTATAATTGCCCCGTTATTAGTCGACTTTATTAATCATTCTCTACAGGAAGATGAAGAATGGGCAAACATTACAATCAGTCGTTTAAGCGCTGTTATTGGCGATAA
>CAZCOZ010000101.1:0-8295 GCA_964500555.1 uncultured Thiotrichaceae bacterium
ACCTGTAACTGAGGTCGCTATAATGATTAAACCAGAAGATATTGTTCAGCAACTTCGAGCAAATAAAACATAACAATTGCTCCCAGTTGACCGTAAAAAGCGTCACAAATTTTGCAAAAAGACGCAAAATTTTCACCCCTTTTTACGTCAGCTGAAGCAGGCGTAAAAGGGTCAGTGACAAATAAGAATCATTCTCGCAGCGGTCTCATTTTTTACTTTTCGCTATACTTGCATGCTAAGCCAAATGACAAAGGAACTGTCATGTCAGGAAAGCAACGGATGTATTTGCCAGGTGTCCCTTGTCACATAATTCAACGCGATAATAATCGAGATGCCACTTTTTTTGCAGATAGGCTGATCTCTTTTATCTTGAGTTTTTATATGTGAATAATTATCATTATGTCACCGCTCCTTTTTTATTCTTGATAGTTGACCTTAATATCGAGTCATGATTCAACAGAAAAAGCGGATTACGTATTGAATAAAATCGAGGAGATAGTACTTAGCTTAGCCGAATCGCCTGAACGTGGTGTTTATCTTAAGGAATTATCTGACGTAGGGTTAAGGGAATATTGTGAAGTTTTTTTCAAACCCTATCGTGTTATTTACCGTGTGCTCGGCAAAAACGTTTATGTCTATCTAATTGTTGATGGTAGGCGGGATATGCAAACCTTATTAGCCAGACGATTGCTGGGTGTATAGGTGTTTTTGAATTGCTTTTCTTTTTTCAGGTAACTATTTTTTCAAATAATTACTCGCATTCACTTTCTCCTGAATAATTTTTATCATCTCAGGAAAAACTTTTGGTGCTGCAGCAATAATGTCACCACTTTCTAGATAACCTTCTCTATTTTCAAAATCACTGACGATACCACCGGCTTCTCTTACGATGAGTGTGCCAGCGGCAATATCCCAGGCTTTTAAATTGAATTCCCAGAAGCCGTCTATGCGTCCAGCGGCTAACCACGCAAGATCAAGAGCGGCTGAACCAGGTCGACGAAGGCCGGCGGTTTTCTGCATTAATGCTTTCATGGTTTCGATGTAAGTATCTAAATAGCTTTGGTCGTAATAAGGAAAGCCGGTGCCGAGCAGGGCGTTCTTTAAGCCTTTGTGTGAAGTCACACGTATTTTTTTATCGTTTAAAAGTGCGCCTTCGCCACGTACAGCGGTAAATAATTCTTGCGAAATGGGGTCGTAAATAACCCCAACCTGTATTCTACCTTTATGTTTTAGCGCGATAGAAACAGCAAACTGAGGAAAGCCATGTAGGTAGTTTGTAGTGCCGTCGAGTGGGTCGATAATCCATTGGTATTCAGAAGACTCTGCTTGCAAGCCACTTTCTTCTGCCAGAATACCGTGATCCGGATAAGCAGTTTTTATCGTTGAGATAATAACCTCTTCCGCCGCGTGATCGACACTGCTGACAAAATCATTGTTTTGTTTGGTGACGATTTTTATGCGATCGAGTCGATCCATATTACGAACAATAATGTCGCCAGCAGAACGTGCAGCACGGACTGCAATAGTTAGCATTGGTTGCATATTAATATTTCAAAGGGTGTTGGTTAAATAAAGATAAATTAACGGTATTAATTTTCCGCGTAGCATAGCAGAATACGCCCCATGACACAGCAGACAAATTCACCCCTCCTTAAAAATATTCGCATCGTGATGGTTAACACATCACACCCCGGCAATATTGGTGCTGCTGCGCGCGCGATGAAAAATATGGGGTTGGAAAAATTATATCTGGTTGAACCTAAAGATTATCCGTCTTTAGAAGCAATACAGCGTTCAGTCGGTGCGGTAAATATTCTGGATGATGCGGTGGTAGTGGGAAATCTGGATCAGGCAATTGCGGATTGTGTTTGGGTCGCGGGAACAAGTGCACGATTGCGAACCATCGAATGGCCCATCCTTGAGCCGAGAGAGTGTGCGCAAAAAGCGCTTGAGTATGTTGGTGAAGGTGACATCGCGATTGTATTTGGTCGTGAAAATAGCGGCTTAACAAATGAAGAACTGGAAAAATGCAATGTGTTATTACATATTCCAACCAATCCCGATTTTAGTTCATTAAATATTGCGGCGGCCGTGCAGGTTGTTTGTTATGAGTTTCGTCTGGTGCTAAACAGCGAAAAAATTAAAGCATCCAAAGGCAATAAGCATCGCTTTGATGTGCTGGCAGACGCAGAAAAAATGGATAGTATGTACAATCATTTATTCGATGCACTGAATCACCTTGATTTTTTTGGTGACCATAATCCTGAAGTTGTTATGCGACGATTAAAAGGTTTATTTAATCGTGCAAGCACAACTAAACGAGAAGTGAGTATTATCCGTGGGATATGTTCAGCGATGCAGGGCAAGAAGCGGACACGTAAATAGGTGGTTTCTACGAAGCACTAAACGCTTCTTCTTTCTCTGGGAGAAGGTGCTATTTAAAAAGATAGTTAACGCCTAGAAGCAGCCATGCTAATAAAAAACACACTCCACCAACGGGCGTAATCATCCCTAACCATTTCGTGCCAGTGATCGTGAGTAAGTAAAGGCTGCCGCTGAAAAGTATAATGCCAGCAAACATCAGGCTTGCGATAACTGTATGTGATTCAGCAGGATTGTGTTTTGCCAGAATGCCAATGACGATTAAGCCAATACCGTGAGTTAATTGATAATGTGCTGCTGTTTTAAAAACATCAATATATTCAGCGGTTAATGTGTTTTTTAATGCGTGAGCAGCGAAAGCGCCTGCAGCAACCGCTAAAAAAGCGTTAAATGCGCCGATAGCAATTATTAAATTAGGCATTTTTTTATTCCTGTATTCATCATATAATTTGCTCATCTATTGTAACCAGTTAGCGGAGAATTTGCATGCCATCTTTTGATATTGTTGCTGAAGTCGACAGCCACGAATTAACCAATGCGGTTGATCAAATGAATCGTGAGGTTTCAAATCGGTTTGATTTTAAAGGCAGTGATGCAAAAGTTGTTTTGAAGGAGTATGAAATGAATTTTGAAGCGGCCAGTGACTTCCAGTTAAAACAGATGCGCGACATTATGGTGAACAAACTGTCTAAACGTGGCATTGATAACCGTTGCCTGGATCGTGGCAAAGTTGAAGAACGAGGTTTGCGTGCCTATCAGACGATAGTTGTAAAACATGGTATTGATAAAGAAGATGCTAAAAAAATAACCAAAATGATTAAAGAAAAAAAGTTTAAAGTGCAGGCGTCTATACAGGGTGAACAAGTACGTGTGACAGGCAAAAAACGCGATGAATTGCAGGAAGTGATGGCATTTTTAAAAGCGGCTGAACTGGACTTGCCGTTGCAGTTTAATAATTTTAGAGATTAAAAAATCGCCTGTGGAAAAACGTTTGTGAAAAGCCCCGTTTGTGAAAAGACCATAGTTAAATTATCTAAAATGTCTCCTTCCCTCTAATCTTCTGTCAGAGGAAGAAGGCCAGAGGAGAGACATTAGTGATGAATCTTCGTTATCGTAACATTTACAGCTTTGCAACCGGCATATGTGCAGCATCTGCCTCAAGCATGCCCGCCTGCGGATCATTAAAAACATCCAAATTTAGTTTACCCTCGTTTTTAGCCACAACAGAAGAAACAACCGCGTCGCCAGATACATTCACAGCCGTTCTTATCATATCCATCAGGCGATCAACCCCTAAAATTAGCCCAATCCCCTCAATCGGTAAACCCACTTGAGAAAACACCATGGATAGCATGATCAATCCGACACCAGGCACGCCAGCAGTGCCGATTGATGCCAGTACCGACATCAAAATTACCGTCAAATAACCCGTTATCCCCAAATCAACATTGTAAATATTGGCGATAAATACCGTTGCAACACCTTGCATAATCGCAGTGCCATCCATATTTATGGTGGCACCAAAAGGGACGGTAAACGAGGCAACAGAATTATTCACTCCGAGTCGCGTAGTGACTGTTCGGAGAGTTACAGGAATAGTTGCATTAGAACTCGCAGTACTAAACGCAAACACCTGCGCATTTCTTATTTTTCTTAAAAAGACCAGCGGACTTAAGCCTGAAAACAGCTTCAATACAAGCATTAATGTGCCAAATAAATGAACCAGTAATGCAGCCACCAACACTGCGACATAACCCGCTAATTGTCCCAGTAAATCCAGACCCAGGTTGGCGATAGCTTTCGCGATTAAGGCAAATACCGCATAGGGTGCAACCGCCATGATGATTGTGACCATCTTCATCATAATCTCATTGCCAATTTCAGCGGCTTCAATGGCGCGCCGGGCTTTTTCTCCCACCATTAATATACTAACGCCCAGCAATATGGCAAAAAATATAATCGGCAACATCTCTCCATTTGCCATCGCATTAATGGGGTTTTTAGGGATGATATTAATGAAGACATCGGTAAGCGGTGGCGAATCTTTCCCGGCAAATGTCGCATCCGTCACCTGATTCATACCTTTTCCAATACCGGAAACGGCAGCGATGCTAATGGCAGTCGCGATAGCGATAGCCGTCGTCAGCATATACAAAGCGAAAGATTTCGTACCCACTCGTCCCAGGGTGCTGAGATTTCCAATTCCGCAAACACCACAGATTAAAGAAAAAAGCACCAGCGGCACCACCAGCATTTGCAAGGCATTCACAAACAGCTTGCCAATAACGTGAAACAAACCATTCACAATGTAGCTGTTAACAAAACTCCCTGTTTCGTTAAGCCCGGAAAGATTAAATATCAAACCCGTTACTATACCCAATGCCATGCCGATAAGAACCTTAACTGTCAGGCTCGCTTTTTTATCTTCAGTCATAAATATATCCTTTTGTAGTCAGGTGGGGAGTCTACCACTGATTTTGTATGTTGAATTTTCAGGAAGTTTACCAAATGATCTTTGAGTTACCGTTGATATAAAGAAGTAGCAGCCATCCCGGTGAATCCTGAAAATATTGACTACCTGTTATTCTGGAATGTGGTGTTAACAAAAAATTAAACGGGTCGATAGAAGAGGCTTGCTGGAGGTTTACGAAGAACGGAGCTTTTCTTAAATCATTTTACTTATGGTATAAATATCGTAACGCGTTTTTTTGCTTTTTATGCAGGTGTTTGGCACGCGCTCATTTAGTGTTTCTGCCTGAATCGGACGTTTAATAACAACCCGTTTTTTGGCGACTAGCATTGCGTTTTCCAGTAGCTCAGCAGGGTTATCATTTTGTAAATGCAGGCGTTGCAAAATTTGCATATCTTTTTTTACTAACGCGGATTTTTTTCTATCGGGATACATTGGATCGATGTAAATGACATCTGGACGTTTATCTGTATTGGATAAATAGGTATTGGCATCTGTATTGATTAACTGAAAGCCTTGCTCAAGAATAGCTTGAAAATCATTGTTTAATGACGCACGTTCGATTGCGTTTTCAATCAGGCAGGAAATAATGGGTGAACGCTCGAGCAATGTGAGAGGGCAACCCAACGTGGCGAGTACAAACGCATCGCCTGCAAGACCTGCTGTAGCGTCAAGGATGCTTGGTGTAACGCCGGATTTCAAGCCGATGGCTTTGGCAATGGCCTGTCCACGGCCACCACCAAATTGGTGTCGATGCGCGTTTGCGCCTTTGATGAAATCAATTGAGATACTTGTTTTTAACGCATTATCATAAAGCTCAATTAAGTCGTCATGAAACAATAGCTGTAAATCAAAAGAGGCATTTTTAGACTTCAATAATGGCAGCTGGTATTGCTGACTGAATTCTTTTGCCTGTTGTTTCCGTTGTGTTGAATAACAAACGATAGCGATAGTGAGTTGATTTGAAATAACTATTTACTCGGCGTTGGATTGGTTCGCAAAAAATAAATGAAGATTAAAATGTTAAGGCTGATATGATAACTGATATGGAAAAATATATTGATATTGGTGTTAATTTAACAGGCAGTTCGTTTAAAAAAGATATTGAAAATGTTGTTGAGCGAGCGCAGGTAGCTGGAGTGGAACAATTGATTGTGACAGGTACTGATGTCAGTCACAGTGAACAGGCGATTTTGTTGACGGAAAAATTTGACGGTGTTTGTTATTCAACAGTGGGTATGCATCCGCATCATGCCAGTGATTATTCGACAGATGTTGATAGCGAATTGCGCGATATGTTACGTCATGAAAATGTGGTTGCAGTCGGTGAATGCGGCCTGGATTTTAATCGAAATTATTCTACACGTGAGCAGCAAATAAAAGCGTTTGAAGCGCAAATAGAAATAGCCATTGATTTAAAAAAACCGCTGTTTCTGCATCAACGAGATGCGCATGATGATTTTGTTTCAATACTAAAAAGTTGTCGCAATGATCTATGTCAAGTGGTCGTACATTGTTTTACTGGTACAATCGAAGAAGTAAATGATTATGTTCTGCTTGATTTTTTTGTTGGTGTAACCGGCTGGATTTGTGACGAAAGGAGAGGGCATAATCTAAGACAGGCAGTTAAACATATACCGCTTAATCGTTTAATGCTAGAAACAGATGCGCCTTATTTGCTGCCACGTGATATGACTGAAAAACCAGTAAAGAAAGGTCGAAACGAACCTTGTTTTTTACCGCATATAACACGTTCGGTTGCGGCGGTTATGGAAGTTGAAGAAAGTACGGTCGCTGTGTCAGCGTACAAAAATGCGTGTGAGTTTTTTGGTTTGAGATGAGCGAAAAGGATTTGGTGTTGTATGTTGACTAAAAAATGGCTATTAGATGGTCTGCTATTTGTAGGCGCTTTACTTAACGTCATTAAAAACAAGCTACTCGTAAAAGACGATTTTTATGGCACGAATATCCGACTTATCAAGAGCGGTGGCACAGGGGGCAGTCAAACGCTCTGCCTATATTACCCTGCCAAATTTCTTGCGCTGGACATCAGGCTGTCAGCACGAATAGAACGTGCCGGACTAATGTCGAGGCCAGCATTTTGTAGAGCGCGTGCAACCCACACGTTACAAGTATTAAATAAATGGTAGCTTTCATTGGATAGATAAAACTGACTGTTCCCATACAGCCCGCTACCCAGTGAATCTACATTTCCAGCTACGTCCACAGCAAAACTGGCGGCGATAGTATTCACAAGTTGGTAAAAATCAGTCGCTGGCAGCTCAATCTGAATGATTTCACTGTTACGGAAATATCTGGATACGGAATCGCTGAATCCAACAATATGCAATACACTGGCAGTGGGTAACAGAGCTGCTTTGAGAGTGATACCGAGGTGTGGCTCCGGTGTCTGGTAAAAATCCCTATCACCCCAGCCTACTTCAAGATATTGTGCGTTAGGAAAATGCGAGGCAACGGCTAAAGCATTAACCGTGATGTTATTGCGGGGCAGTACGATGCCAACATGCCAGCCATGGTTTACCAGGTAAATTGTTTTTTGTGGCTGGTTCTCGTATAGCAGTGCAGTGTCTTTTACGGAAGCGGCGCAGGCGCTGCAACTAATGACTAAAAGCAGGGTAAAAACTCGCAGCATACTAAAAAACCTTTACTGCCATCGCAGGTTGAAAGTTGTGTTGTGTTAGCTGAAAAGAAAGCAACATGATGTGCCAAGAGTAACATATAGCCATGGCTGCAATCCGCACCTTGTGGGGATGAGTATGTTGCTGAATAGATAAGGTAATAGGTCGAATATATCGAATGTTTCACAGATATTATTTTGTTTTTTATAATAAGCTATTGCGCAATATAAAAAGTGGCGGCGATAGTAAGGTGTTATTGATATTAAGGTTCGTGCAACATTTATGCCTTAGAGGCGTGCAGTCGGGAGGCTAAGTTACGGTTCGATTTCAACGTTGTCTGGCAGTGTGTATTCACTGCTTAACATGGAGTACATATAGATAAAGCCGCTATGTGGCTTGTTTATTTCTGCTGCATTAAAAATATATTCAAAAATTTCTTCACCGCGATCCTGCGGCACGACAGTGGTTAAAATTTCACGTTCACTTTGCTCTCCCAAACCTCTATGCTTCAATGGCGTCATCTTACCAACACCACGAGCATAGATAAAATTTGCAGTAGTGATGTTTTTTTCATTTTTTAATAAGTTAACGACATGCAGTGCAACACCTTTAGGTAAAATGGCGGTTATCATCTGACTGTTTTTTAGTGTAGACATTCTTAGTCCGTTAGCTTTTCGATTAATTCTTCTGGCACGTAGGTTGCCACTTTATCGAGCTTGGTGACGTAAATAAATCCCATGCCCGGCGTTTCCAGCTTTGCTGCAATATATATTTTGTCAAACACCCGATTAACTTCGTCATTGG
>CAZCOZ010000102.1:0-8253 GCA_964500555.1 uncultured Thiotrichaceae bacterium
ATCCTATCTAATTTAAAGAGCGAACTGGCTTGCTGGATTTATTTCAACACCAGAGAGTAAGCTAAAACGGCCATCTTTCGAGTACCGATAGCAATACATCGTAAAATACGATGATATCGCACATATATTCGAATTAACTTATTAATATACTTTCTGTATCATTGTGTCAATGTAACACCCCTCGTTCTGATGTCTGTGTTTAAAAACAATCAAACGTATAATTAATAAGCTAAAACAGGTAAAACTATGAAACGAATCATGCTATTTATTATGACCAATGTCGCCATTATGGCAGTACTCAGTATTACTTTGAGACTGCTGGGTGTTGACAACATATTAGCCGCGAATGGGTCTGACCTTAATATTCAGGCATTAGTCATCCTTTCAGGTGTCATCGGTTTTGGCGGTGCACTTATTTCATTACTGATGTCCAAATGGATGGCAAAGCGCATGACTGGCGCGGTAGTCATTACGAACCCGAGCAACAATATAGAAAGATGGTTAATCAATACTGTTGAAAAGCAGGCACAAATTGTCGGCATCAAAATGCCAGAAGTGGCTATATTCCCTTCGACGGCAATGAATGCGTTTGCCACCGGCGCCAGTAAAAATAAATCATTAATGGCGGTCTCTCAGGGTTTACTGGACAACATGTCACAAGGTGAAGTCGAGGCCGTTGTCGGTCATGAGATGAGCCATATTGCCAATGGCGATATGGTAACACTGGCGTTGATTCAGGGTGTGGTAAATACCTTTGTTGTCTTCTTATCACGCATTGTTGGACACATCGTTGATCGTGTAATCTTAAAAAATAGTCACGGACATGGCATCGGCTATTTTGTGACCGTGATGATATCGCAAGTGGTTTTATCCATACTAGCGTCAACCATTGTGATGTACTTTTCAAGAAAACGTGAATTTATTGCCGACACTGGTGGCGCGGATTTAGCAGGGCATCAGAACATGATTAATGCACTTAAACGCCTTGGCCAGGTCGAACCCGAAGCCTTACCAGAGCAAATGGCCGCTTTTGGTATTAATAACAAAGGCGGTATTATGGCATTGTTTTCTTCGCATCCACCCATCGAATCAAGAATAGCCGCATTGGAGGAACGCTCAAAAGGACGCGTGTAAAATACCTTAGAATTGCGACATACTCGTATGCATGTCTATTCCAGTACCATCACGTAAAATTATGAGCATAAAATCTAAAACAAAAAGTCGCTGGTTTTCCTGGCTAATATATATTGTTCTTTTTCTTGTCGTTATGCAGGCAGTGAACTGGTGGAAAACCCGAGATACACCAGGCGGCAACCTGTCCGAATTCAGTGCTGAGTTGATGGATGGATCTACCTTCACCATTGCAGAATTCGCAGGCAAACCCGTTTTGTTCCACTTTTGGGCGACCTGGTGCCCGATTTGTGATTTACAAAAAGGAAGTCTGCAATCAATTTCAGAAGATCACTCAATGATCAGTATAGCCTCATGGTCTGGAACAGAGACAGAAGTAAAATCCTATATGCTAGAAAATCAATTAACTTTCCCCGTAGCACTGGATAACAGCGGTGAACTAGCTCAACAATTTGGCCTAAAGGGCGTACCAGTCAGTTTTATTCTCGACCCCAGTGGTGAAATCAAATTTGTAGAAACCGGATATAGCACTGAAATTGGGTTGCGTATCCGCCTTTGGTTATCGACTTTATAATACACACGGCACGCGACTACTAACCACATACATACTTGTGCTAGCCCCTCCAAATGATCGTAAAATTCGATCAATATGTTATAAATTATCGACTTTTTCTTAGAGTAGATTACCTATACCATAGTTGCTACTCAATAAATTTTTAAATACAAAGGAGCTAACAGCCATGGTTGATGTTAATAAACTTTTGGGATCTTTTCTTGGTAGTGGTGCAGCCACAGGTTTTGCCGGCGGCTTAGCAGGCGGACTCGCGAGCAAAATGATCAGCGGAAAATCCGTTAAAAAATTGGGCTCGAGTGCGCTTAAACTCGGCGGTGTCGCGGCGGTGGGCGCGCTAGCCTATACTGCTTATAAACGCTACAACGATTCGCAGCAGGGTGTATCCGTTGAATCAACAGTTAAGCCTGACGAGCTTAGTGTTGCACCGGCAGGTTCCGCCTATTTGCCGGATCAAAATGATGATGCCGCTAATGAAGCACTGGGCCTGATACTGGTACGCGCCATGATTGCTGCCGCACGCGCAGATGGACAACTGGATGCACAGGAGAGCCAGGCTATTTTCCAGAAAATCGAAACACTGGGACTGGACAGCGAAAGTCAGTCACTGTTAGTTCAGCAGATGGGTCAACCAGTCGATGTGGATGCCATCATAAACAGCGCGAATACACCAGAGATTGCGGCGGAAGTTTATATCGCGTCACTGCTTGTGGTAGACGTTGATAATGTCGCCGAAAAATCTTATCTGGCGATGCTTTCCGCACGTCTGCAATTACCAGCAGAACTGGTCACAGAACTTGAACGCCAAGTAGAAGCAGAAAAAACTATTGCGCAGTAAGTTCAACTGCACGTTACTTAAACGGTTTTTAATGCATTAATTCGTTAAAAATCGTTCATGTTTGAGTGCCATGCCATCAACATGACTTTTCTTAATACAACAAATAATTTCATATTAAGGAAAGTCTTCAAGATGTAATAACAATCATATCACTTAATTTATTTTTTTCTCAATATTGTCAAGTCGACGACTAATCTCCTGTAATAAGTTATGCGTATCTTGTATTTCGGCGGCATGTTCAGATGCTTGTTCGAGGTCACCTTCTTCCTGCATTTTTCCAATAACAATTCCAATCATCATGTTTAAAAACACAAAAGCATTAAAAAATATGAACGATAAATAATATGTCCAGGACATCGGATAAACACGCATGGTTTCATACATGATATCTGTCCAGTCTTCAAACGTGACGACGCGAAATAAAGTTAACATAGAGATGGATATGTCGCCCCACAGCACAGGATTAATATTCTCAAACAAAAAACTACCAACAGCGGCGTACATATAAAACAAGATGAACATAAGTAGTAGCACGTAAGCCATAGATGGCAATGATTTAATTAAAGCATTGACTAATACTCTGAGTTCGGGAATCACAGATATCAGACGCAACACTCTAAAGACTCGAATTAGTCTTGCTAAAAATGCAAATTCACTTTCGTCGAAAGGGAGCAGACTGATAGTGACGATCAAAGTGTCAAAAACATTCCAGGCACTATTAAAAAACCGTTTTTTATCCTGACAGGCAATGAATCGTAAGCTAATTTCAATCAGAAAAAAAATAGTAATGGCGACATCAAATAATGTCAACGTGTGGATAAAAAGGGGATCTAAGTCATAAGTTTTAGCGCCAATTAATAATGCCGATAAAAGAATAATGGCAATAACAGAGATTTCAAAGAAACGGTTGCCATGCAATCGACAAATGTAATTTTGAAGGACTACGATTTGATTAGTCATAAGATAATTTATTCGAAAGAAAAATTCATAATGAGTATACCGCCTGTTTATCTACAAGCGATAATGGCTGACTCAAAGACACAGACAGTATTCACCGTTACTATATAACGACAGCGATTAACCGTTAGTTTTCCAGCTTGAAAATCATATTTAAATTATGTTGCAGTGATGCCGCATCCTGTGATGAGTGAAGTATTTGTAACATTTCACCGTCACCATCAAAAAATAAAAGTACGGCTGTTTCTACACCATATCTATTGCTAAGCATTCTACCTGTGGGCGAGCCTAACTGTACAACAATAAATTCTACTTGCCCTCTGTAATCATCTATTACTGCATTCATCGCTGAAGTTATTTGGTTACTCTGAAGTATGTTGGGATCGTATATCAGAACTACAGCATTGCGGCCTTTTCCAACAACAGAAAAATCTGTTGGCAAACTGCGAGGGAGAAATGAAATGGCGAGGGCAACCAATAACGCAATAATAGTAAGCGTGACTAGCGTTGGCCAAATACGTTTTTTGGGTTTCGTTTTTTCTTTTTCAGGCATTGGCATTACTTAGATCGATTGAGTGTTAGTAATAAAATTTATGCAACCAGTTTACACTTTGTTTAGTGTTGTTTCACTTAATAGCAACAAGCTTTACTTAACCTTAGCCAGGTTAATTGCTCAGGCTTTATCGAAGTGCGTTATACTCCCTTGCATTTACTGTTCATCGATGAGGATAATATCTTGGCATCTAATAAAGCGCGGGCTTACTTCGGACTCTCTGGATACCATTTCAATCCCGATAACATCACACAGCTGCTTGGCATAGAACCCACTGCGACTAATGGCTCCG
This sequence comes from uncultured Thiotrichaceae bacterium, assembly GCA_964500555.1. GTDB lineage: Bacteria > Pseudomonadota > Gammaproteobacteria > SZUA-229 > SZUA-229. Next base: position 4,343 of record CAZCOZ010000102.1, read on the forward strand.
GTATGGGTGGTAGTCTGGACAAACCGGCCATCAGTTCATGGGAGTTATCGACAGATATTATTACTGATGATATAGACCTTTATGATCTGACTGACATTATTACAAAACAGCTTGAGCCCATTAAGGACAAAATTCTAACAGTCATTGAAAATTATAATGTGTCACCCCGGTTTGGCGTGGTGTTAGAGCTGACGATAGATAAAAATGAAAGCAATCCGGATATTGGTTTTGGTGCCAGAACGATTCGTTTGCTGTCAGAGATTGGTGCGTTTATTAATATTGAATATAAACTTTCTAAGTAAGCTTGATCTACTCTTGTTGGTACTTCCCTTCTCCCTCTGGGAGAAAGGACTAATAAATATCAGGCAGCAAACGCCTTTGTCATTTCCCGCGCTTTCTCCATTTGCTCTTCACAATGCTTTAAACAAAGTGGTTGCAGGGCGTGAGGAAAACATTCGATAATCACTTCAAAATCATCCGCTACCTCTTCTGCAAGAACTGGGTCTTGTGTTAACTCTGCCAACACTACGTGCGCAGTTGACTTATTTACCCGACACAACACGGCTAGATGAAAAGGTTGCTGTTGCTCCATACATACGGTTAACGCAGTGTCATAAGCTCTTATCGCTTCTTGCAAACGTTCTGCATTTTCTTCTGATTCTGCTAAATTATGCAGTACTGCACCACGACTGTTGTGTGTTGCTGCGAGAGCAAGTGGGTGGTTGTCCGCATCAAAGCCTGCCAGGGCATTCTTGAATGCGACGACTGATTTTTGAAAAGTGCGATTGCCTTTTAGTAACTTACCATGAGTATAGAAGCTGGCGCCCAGCTGGAACATGGTAGCCGCCCACTCTTCAGGTTCTTGTTCACGCGACCATACCAACAACGCATCCGTATAAGCATCCACCGATATTTTCATCAGTTTTGAATCGCCCTGCTGCCGTCCCAATGCCTGAGACGCTGTACCAAGATTGTACTGCGCTGTCGCCCACTTCGAAGGTGAATCTTCCTGAGTAAATTCTTCGAGTGCGTTATTAAAAGCTGCAATGGCACTTTTATATAAAGCAACATCCATTCGTTGCTGCCCGAGTGCCGCCAGAACATTACCCAGACTATTCTGTATCTCTGCCCATTCCTGAGGGGACTGCTCACGAGATAGTTCAGTCAGTTTTGACTCAAACACGGCCTGCGCAGACTCAAGAATATTGGTACTAAAATGGTGTTGTTCGAAATTACCACGGGTATGTAAAAAGTTATCCTGTATCGCAATACTGCTATCAGGCACATCATTTACAGCGACCTTATCGCCGCCTGAATTATCCAGGTTTTGATTATTTAGGTCAGTTTTATAGTGAGCAATAGCCTTAACCAGCTCACTACTACTTGGGTAAAAAATGTAGTTATTGGAGAATTTCATTATTGGAGAATCTCATTGAGATCTGGATCGGCGCCAACGGCACCGCCAAGGTCGACTTCTTCATCTGTCGCGTCACGTATGGTCAAGACCTCCAGCGAGAAAACAACGTCTCGACCACAAAGCGGGTTGTTTCCGTCAACAGTTAAGCTTTCGTCATCGAAACGAGTAACGATAAAACTTTTGGGTTCACCTTTTTCATTTTCCATGGTAATGGTCATACCGATTTCCCGGTATTCTTCTGGTACATTTTCGATACGATCAGTAAACACCAGCGATTCATCTCTGTCACCGTATAACTGTTTCGTGTCAATCTCTACTTCGATGATATCACCGACCTTTTTTCCGGCCAGTTCTTTTGTCACCTGTTCAGACAAAACATCATTTACGCCATGAACATAACCCAGCGGGTAGTCGATAGTGACGAGTACATCACCCGTTTTCACATCGACGACTTTATAATTTAATTCAACGAATTTTTCATTCTCTATCGTTTCTGACATAGTTGCTATTGCTTCTGACATAATTATTAGATGAGCCTGCCTTAAAAAAGTGTGGCACCAAAAATTTTCACTTTATCCTTTTCATAACCCAAAACCAGTCTGCCTAACCACTCACCTTCTTTCTTGGTATTGGTTTGTTTATAAAGCACACTGATATGTTCACCTCGGCGAATCATACCGAGATACTCATAGTTTTCTGACAGGTTTTTTGTTAGCGTACTTCTGGCAAACTGTTTGCCCATCTCGACTTCGTTTGCACCCAACATCATGGCTGCTGAAAAATTGCGAGTAAAAGCACCGTAATTTTCTTCATTAGAGAACTTAATAAGGTCTTCCCACATAGGGTGAGCCAGTTCTAATATTTCTTCATCTGTTTTTTCAAGAATGTTCATAATTTCTCCATTATAAAACATTTGTCGTTTGTTCAATATTATCCAGTATGGATAAAAAAAGGACCAACACAAAACATGCTGATCCTTTTTTAACGCAAATAAATTGTAGCTGGCTAAAAATTCTTAGCCGTTATTTACCTGACTTTTGTAGACCAGCCTTTACAAACCAGCCTCTACAAATCAACTCTATTCGTCATCCACAAGGTGGTAACAAGGCGCTTTTTCCATAGTGTACTCACCCGTTTTAGGGTCACGACGAGAAACTGTCAGTACGTGCCAGTTTTCATCATCCAGCTTCATCGCATCACCACGGTAGTAGTAACCAGGCCAACGCGTTTCCTTACGGAATAAAGTATGCTGGAACACAGCTTCAGAAGTAAGGAAACGATGCTTCAATTCCCATGCACGTAATAACTCGTGAATGTCTTCAGCAGCAATTTTCTCTAAATCTTCAGCGAAAACTCCCATTTTCTTTAAACCGATCATAAGAAGTTTGTCGTTGGTCATGTAGTTAACACCAAAACCAGCACAGTACTCATCCATCAGCTTCTGTAGGCGATCAAGACCCTGTCTTGGGTTGATGTAGTTTGGATTAACCGAACCTGCAACAATTTCGTTACGGTAAACAGTGTAGATTTCTAATGGTTTGTAGATTTTTTCTTTAAGGTTATCAATCTGCTGCTGAGAAACGTTAATACCTTCAGCCTTACCGTCATCAATATACTGACATGCGGCTTTAGCAGCAAGACGTCCTTCAGTGAAAGAACCTGATGAGAACGCATGGGGTGTACCACCAACAGCATCACCCGCACCAAACATACCTTCAACGGTAGTCATACGGTTGTAGCCCCAGAAATACTCCTCAGGAGAAACATCTTCTGGACCTGAACACCATGCACCACAACCGGTTGCGTGTGAACCCATTACGTATGGCTCAGACGTTGTTAATTCAGGATTCTCGTATTTAGGGTCTACATCAGTAGCCGCCCAAAGTACTGCCTGACCAACCGTCATACCTAAAAAGTTGTGCCAGCCAATTTCCTCAAGATGTGGGTCCTGGAATGCTTCCATTGTTACCATATGGATAGGACCACGGCCAGCATTCACTTCAGAGATAAATGCGTGGTTACGTAAACAAGTAGGGATTGGTTTGTGTGAGAAATGTTGATTCTCTGTATCCAGGTATTCCTTACCAACCATTTCAGTTAGTGCAGGGAACCACTTAGACTCATACTCTTCACCATTACAGTTTTGTGTATAGGTTTTAAGATGTAAGAAGTACGCGCCAACAGGGCCGTAACCATCTTTGAATCGAGCCAGTACGATACGATTTTCCATCTGTGTCATTTTCGCGCCAGCATCGATCATAAGACCATACGCAGAACCCGATGACCATGGTGCGTACCAAACACGACCCGCACCTTCACCAACAGAACGTGGTTTAAAGATGTTAGACGCGCCGCCCGCACCAACAATAACCGTTTTCGCTTTAAATACGTGGTAGTTACCCGTACGAACGTTGAAACCAACGGCACCAGCACAACGGTTTTCTTTAGCATCATCCATAAGGATGTGAGTAACACAAATACGGTTGAATACTTT
>CAZCOZ010000103.1:0-2858 GCA_964500555.1 uncultured Thiotrichaceae bacterium
AACTAATCCAGGTTAATAACCGAGGTTAGTTGCTGTAATAGTTATTTATTTTTATCAAAAAAAGGTTATCAAATTATGAATAAAAAATTTATATCATCTATTTTAGTGGCATCATCGATGTTAGTTTCATCAGCAGTATTTGCTGGCCAGAGCAAAGGTTTGAATGTTTTGGTGACGGCTGCTGAACGCCAGGCACAAATGATGGCTATGGTGTTATCTGTACAAACCATAAAGAAACATGGCAAAGAAGTGAATATGGTTCTTTGTGGTTCAGCAGGTGATCTTGCTCTAAGCGCGACCAAAACAGAAGCAATGAAACCACCCGGTAAGTCACCCACGCAGTTGCTTAATGCACTGTTAAAAATGGGTGCGTCAGTAGAAGTGTGTCCGTTATACCTGCCAAGTGTTGGTAAATCTAAAACTGACCTTATTGATGGTATCACGGTTGCAAAACCACCTGTTGTTGCTGGTCGTTTATTAGATACTGATTACACTAACTTAAGTTATTAGACCTGATTATTAAACTAGGTACTAGAAAACATAGAAGCAGGGCGGAGCGAATAAAAGTGATGTTAATTTCGCAACGTCTTGCTACACGAAATTCAATTCAACTAATCGGAGTTATTATGAAATTTAATAAAATCGCAATGTCATCAATTATCGCAATAGCGATTGTATTTCCTTCTTTTGTCAGTGCAGAAGAGATTAACCTGGGTACACCCATTGTTAAACTAATGCCGCACCTTAAAAAGTTGCGTTTAGAACTCAATCTAAATGAAAAACAAATTACCACAATTGATAATTGGGTTGCTGAAGCCCCAGCTAAACGTAAGGCGCTAGAGTCTGAGGTGATTACCCTTCGCAAACAACTGCGTGATGCTATTCTTGATGGTTCTGAGCGTATTCATCGTGAACAACTAAAGAAACAACTGTCGGCAAAAAACACTCGCCTGATTGAGATGAGAAGCCTTTGTACGCGAATGCTGCGTAATACCTTAAACGAAAAACAGTTTAATAAAATTGTCACCAGTTATCGTGCGGGGTAACTACATTCCTGAAAAAATTAAATGATTCTAATGCAATGTTGGAGTCTGATTTTTAAAGCTTGATTAGAATGATTTGTCGGAGCTAACTTTATTTGTTTCCTGGTAAAAAATTAGGGACAAAAATATCCGGCATTAAAACGGCTAATCAACTTACATGCTTTAAACTTACATCCTTTATATGAGGCACCATGAACGCGTATTCTGGAGTCTCATACAAAGGATGTTTTCTTTACGGCTTATTAATTCACGGCTCGTCAATCCCCTCTGTTAGTTTGACTGGTAGTTGTTCTTTGATTACGGTTGCCTATACCATGTTAATCGGTGAAACTCTGTTTCGACCATTAGTAAATGTTCGGCATTACCCAAAACACAATCAAAATAAGCCAGAGGATAACCTGAATGAATTTTCACTGCCTGCGTTTTTCGTTTCTAATTATCGCCATATGGCCATTTCAAACAGTTATAGCAAGCGATGGCCTACTAGAGTTACTGCCTTTGTTGCGTGACCAGAGAATTATCAGCGAAATTCAGTACAAACGATTGTCCGCTACTGTGGAAAACAATGTGAACGCCCTTGATGAGGAAGCTATAAGCCAGCTTAATATTAAGACCAAAGGTGGCCTGGAAATTGCGAGTTATGACGGCCAGTTCGCCTTCGAACTTGGCGGACGATTGATGCTGGACATGGTTCACTATGACGAGTCGTTAAATACTCTGGGTGATGGTACAGAATTACGCCAGGCACGCATTGATATGGAAGGTAGTATTTATGCCGATTGGGCTTATGAATTTGCAGTGGATTTCGCTGATAAAAATGTTGACATCAAAGATGCTTATATAAGTTACATGGGTTTTTATCCGATGCAACTTCAGATTGGTCATTTCAAAGAGCCCTTTGGCCTGGAAAGACTCACTAGCTCGAAATATATCAGCTTTATGGAACGCGGCTTACTTAATGAATTTACACCCGGTCGCAACATCGGTGTGGGCGTGCGGCAGTACCAGGATTCCTGGACGTTTGCAGGTGGCATATTCGGTGAGGCTTTTGACGGTGATGCCGACTCTGAGGGAAATGAGGGCTGGGCGGTGACGGGGAGACTGACATACTCACCCTGGCATAATGACCTTAGTACTCTGCATTTCGGCGGCGCTTTGTCACGACGCTGGACCAGTGATGAAGATACCGTCAAATTTGATGCACGACCTGAGTCACATATTACTGATGTGAAATATCTCAACACAGGCAAGCTTTCAAATACCGATTCCGTTGACTTGATTGGGCTGGAGGCAGCTCTGGTGTCGGGTTCCTGGTCATTGCAAAGCGAATATGTTCTCGCTAAACTGAATCGTGACGATGGTTTTAGTGAGCCTGAATTTAGCGGCTGGTATTTATTTGGAAGCTGGTTTCTGACAGGTGAATCGCGCAATTACAAGTTCAAGAAAGGTACTTTTGGACAAGTGAATCCAGGCGGCCGCAGAGGTGCTGTGGAATTAGTTGCGCGTTACAGCACGCTGGATATGGATGATGCCGATATTACTGGTGGGCGGGAACGTAACTGGACGTTGGGCATTAACTGGCATATAAATTCGCAGGTACGGTTAATGGCAAACTACATTTTGGTGAATAACAATATAAACGCTGATGACAATGGTGACGTTTTCGGCAATGATGACCCTGCGCTGTTTCAGACTCGCTTCCAGATAGATTTCTAAGAGAAGCGGCATGCAAACATATCGTATCAATTCGATCACCCTGGCCACCCTGTTGTCTGGACTGTTATGGGTCGCTATACCGACTATTGGTTTAGCAGA
>CAZCOZ010000103.1:2958-8240 GCA_964500555.1 uncultured Thiotrichaceae bacterium
GGTTTAACAGATAATACTGTTGTAAATAATACTGCTGCGGATAATACCGAACGTACCCTGGTTATTGGAAAGGTAAGCACAAACCCCAAGAAGCATTACCGTTTTTTAAAGCCCATGGTGGATTACGCGGTATCGAAGATGGGTGATCTGGGCTACACGGATGGCAGGGTGTTGATGGCGATAAATAATCAACAAATGATTCGTTATCTGCGTCAGGGGAAAGTGGACTGGGTGACCGAAACACCGTTTTCATCCATGATTTTTAAAGAAAAAGCGGGCGCCGAACTGCTGGTACGTAAATGGAAAAAAGAAGTTTCCGAATACCATAGCGTGTTTTTTACCCGTAGTGACAGTGGTATTAGCACTCTGGCAGATCTCAAAGGTAAAACGATTAGCTTTGAGGATTCAGGTTCGACTAGCGCGTATTATATTCCTGCGGCTATTTTAATCGAACACGGCCTAAAGTTGGTGAAACTGGACTCGCCTCGCGAATCGCCACCTGCTGGTAGTGTGGGGTACGTGTTTGCCAACGATGAAATTAACATGAGCACCTGGGTGCATAAGGGGATTGTTGATGCGGGTGCATACAGTAATCTGGACTGGCTCAAGGAGGATCATACGCCCACCGTTTTTCGTAATGACTTCCGCTTGCTGCATCATAGCAAGAATTTCCCACGAGCAATCGAACTGGTGCGTAAGGATTTACCGGTGGCGGTCAAAAAACGGCTGAAGGATGTTCTGTTAAATGCTCATCAAGACCCGGATGCGGTCGCTGTGTTGCGTGCTTATCAACACACCAAAAAATTTGATGAGCTAGACAAAAATAGTATCCAGGCTTTGCAGAAAGCTAAAACCATCATGCGACGCGTGGACGATAGCTTAGCTCCATGAACATGAACCCCATGAACATGAATCGATTGCAAAACAAATACAGCTTTGCTGTTGTTGTTCTAATCATTGCTGTATCTGGAATATTGAGTGCGTCATTGTTGTATCAATTTAAGCAGAACTTTAGCCGGTACTCTGTGGATGCTCAGGTAAGTGTGGAAAAAGAATTACAGCGTCATATTATTCAGCATGGTGAAGATGTAGTGAGTATCCTGGCAGAAAATATTACCAATCCCCTGTACCGTTTGGACATGAATGCTTTGTGGCATCATTTGAACTCTGCACTTAAGTCGCCCAATGTTCTCTCCGCTGTTATCTACGACAAGGACGGTCGTATCGTGCATGATGGCGATGAATTTATTCCGACTTTTGGTGACTCGATCGATGACGCCAAAAGTATTGCGGCAATCAGGAAAAGAGATGCTGTCGCCATCAGTAAGACAGAAAACGTTTTAACGATATCACGCTCGGTATGGCTGGGTAGTGATCCACTAGGCGGTGTACGCATTGCTTTTTCACTGGAGTCGATAAGCAAAACAATCCAGTTTTTACGTGATAAGCAGAAGGATCGAATAGAAAGTAGTTTTCAGGACACATTCATTTTGGCGTCTACTACTACATTATTGCTTATTATTATTGGTGTATTGCTGTCTGTTTATATGATACGTCGAGTAACAAATCCCATAAAAGAGATCGCCAATATTGCAAATGAGATTGGTGAGCAGAATTACGAGCGAAAGCTGCACTATGAATACCGTGATGAGATTGGCGATATGGTTGATTCTTTTAACCGTATGAGTCAGAAACTCAAGGAAACGACTGTATCCAGGGAAAAAGCGGAGGCCGCCAATCGGGCCAAGAGCGAGTTTCTGGCTACCATGAGTCATGAGATTCGCACTCCCATGAATGGTGTGTTGGGTATGTCGGATATATTGTCACGTACGGAGTTAGATTCCGCTCAGAAAGAATATGTTGAGGTGATCCTAAGTTCTGGTCACCTGTTATTGAAAATTTTAAATGATATTCTGGATCTATCCAAGATAGAGGCTGGGCGAGTCGAGCTGGAATACATTGACTTCAACATGGCCCGTATTGTTGAAGATGTAATATTACTGCGACAGGAACGCGCGCAGAAAAAAGGACTGAAACTGGAACTGATACTGCTGACGAAGCAATCGATTGATGTAATAGGCGATGCAGATAAGCTGAAACAAGTTCTTTTCAATTTGATTGAAAATGCCATTAAATTTACAGAACAGGGCAAGATAGACGTTATCATCGATGTCTTGCTATCCAGTGAAAATACGCTGCTGTTTGATATTGAAATAAGAGATACCGGAATAGGCATACCAGAGGAAGCCATGCAGAAAATATTTAATGTATTCTGCCAGGCGGATGGATCCACCACCCGAAAATATGGAGGTACGGGGCTTGGTTTGTCAATAAGCAAGCAGCTGGTGGAATTAATGGGAGGTCAGATAGGCGCTGAAAGTATTGTCGGGCAGGGAAGTTCTTTCAAATTTAGCCTGCCAATGAAACGCGCACAAAAGCATATCGTTAAAGAAAATCAGAAATCCAGAAAGTCAGATTATGCCAGCCTGAATGCTCGCATATTACTCGCGGAAGATAATTTTGTTAACCAGAAGCTAGCTATGGAAATGATAGCGGAGCTTGGTTGTGAGGTTGATCTGGTGGAAGATGGCGCACAGGTATTGGAGAAATTGCAGAAAAATGATTATCAGTTGATATTGATGGATTGCTATATGCCCGTTAAAGATGGTTACGAAACGACGCGTGAGATTCGGAAAATAGAAGAAACAAACAATCAACACATACCTATTGTGGCATTCACTGCCAGTGCGTTAAATGAGAATCGAGATAAATGTCTGGCAGCAGGCATGGATGATTTTCTTAGCAAACCATTAACTCTGGAAAAATTGCATGCGATTTTAAAAAACTGGTTACCTGAAAATAAATCATTGTGAATTAACGGTCTCCCTAAACGATTTTCCTAAACAATAAACAATTTCCCTCCTCCTAACCAGTTTCCTTAGCCGGTTTTACGCAGACCTTTCACCATATAGTTAAGTTTTTATTTAACTAATTGCATAATCGCTTCTTTGGTATCCTCAATTCTAGGGAAGCTTTTTTCTGCATATTGCTCATATACTTTTTTCTGCAGATCGAGACTTAATTTTATGTATTGCAAATAGGTTTTGTGAAACTTATTTTTTAAATGTTTTTTATATTCAAGTTCATTTTTATTTTTTGGTAGATAGGCGCTGTTTTTTGCTGTGATTTTATCCATAATGCGAGGCTCTGTTTTTGTTACAGGTGTGTTTGCCTCCGCGTTTAATATATCAAGTAAATCATCGGCCTGACTTATCTGTGTCAAAAGTAAAAATACAGTTACTGTTAGAAGTGTGTGTGTGGTATTTATCATCCTTGACCTCTTTTGAATGGTTCTAATTATACCTGTCGTATATATACATTAGTACAACTTTGCATTGATGCAAGTTTTAGCCAGCTTACTAGTCTACCTTGTTAGCCTACCTCACCAGGATAATCCGCCATGCCAGGATTACTATTCATTCCAATGATTTTAGGATGGTTGATTTTGGCGATTTTTAAAACGTTATCTTTGCCTTTGTTTTTAACAATATGATCATGTACCACATCCCACATTAGGCGGCCGTCTGGGGTACGGTTAACCTGTGCCCAGCCCGCAACCTTGTAGGTTTTCTTGGCTTCGATTAATTCACCCGAATCCAGTCTAGCGTCTGTGATTCTTTCGTATAAGGGCATGTTAGGATCAATCGTATAATCCAGACCGCCTATACGAACCATGTCGCCGCCTGATTGTAGGTAAGGGTCAGGATCAAATAAATTATCTGCAACCTGCTCGATAATGTTAAGCAGGTCATGTCCTGTCATTTCAGACACGTATGTTTCACCGTAAGTGATGGCGCATTGGGTCATGACATCTTCCATGGTGATCCAGTCGCCTTTTAAGGTTGTCGTGCCCCAGCGTACGCCAGCTGAGAATGCGACATCTGCATTGTATTCTTCACGTAATGCATTACACAGTACCTGATCCCAGGTGCCCATGAAGTTACCACGACGATATAAAGTACGGTCAGCAATAGCCAGTTTTTCAGTCAAGATATTTGCATAGGTTTTGCCAACACGTGATTTATTAAAGAACATGTGTTGTACACGACTTTCGATGACGTCTTCATCGTAAACTGTGCTGCGCATTTGATCGATATAGGCCTGCATTTCTTTATCAGCAGCTAATTCATTTTCGAGTATAGGTAGCATGTTGTAATGTATGCTTTTCACTTTTCCATCGGCAATATCAAAATCCATCACACCAAGGAATTTACCGTTAGAACCTGCATTAGTCACTAAACATTCGTGGCCTGCAACATTTTTTACTTTGATGGGTTTTGGAACACCGTCATGTGTATGACCGCCAAATACAGCGTTTAAGCCAGGAACACGTTCGGCCATTTTAATGTCAACATCCATACCGTTGTGTGAAAGTAAAACGACGACGTCTGGTTTTTCCTCTTCACGAATTTTTGTGACCAGTTCAATCATATCGTCTTCGCGTAAGCCGAAAGACCAGTCGGGGAAAAATTCAGGAGGGTTTGCATTACCAGTACGAGGGAAGGCCTGACCCACGATACAGATTTTCGCACCGTTGATTTCTTTGATGACGTAAGGCTGGAAGGCATAACCTTCGTCTTCATCATATAAACCACGACCATCAAATGTTTCGACCATGGCTTCATATTCTTCGTCCATCAAAGCATCTTCTTTTACGCGCACGTTCTGACCAATGAAATCGCCTTTAAATAAAGTGACATTGCTTAATACTTCGTTTGCACGGTAAGTGAATTCCCAATGGCCGACCATAACGTCAATGCCAAGAATATTAGATGCTTCGACCATATCTACGCCACGTGTCCAGAGTGATGTACCTGAACCCTGCCATAAATCGCCACCATCAAGTGTGACGGTATTTTGTTGGCCGCCAGCCTGTTTGCGAAGGCGGTCTAACAGCGTTTTCATCTGCGGGAAACCACCCATTTTGCCGTATTTCCTGGCCGCATTTTCAAAGTCGAGATAGGTGTAAGCGTAAGATTCAACAGTGTCAGGTTTTAGATCCATCGCTTCCAGCAGTTTATTACCAACAAGGTGCGGTGGTCGACCCAGCGCATCACCAACCCCCAGATTTACATTTGGCTCTCTGAAATAAACCGGTAATAACTGACCATGAAAATCGGTAGTATGTAAAATGCGTACATTACCCTGCATCGGTATATCGTATAAATCGACGGGTGTTTCAATGCTTGGTGCCGATGTTGTTTTTGGAGTAGATGTCGGCG
>CAZCOZ010000104.1:0-8095 GCA_964500555.1 uncultured Thiotrichaceae bacterium
TTGGTATTAGGTCGTTGGCGGTATCTTACTATGTGTCGACGTAGACACGTTGATATTGATCATTTATTGTTTTATCTAAATTTATTAATAGTGACTTAGGATTGATTTATGTCATGCCTTTATTTTATAAATAAACTTCCACCACGCATTTTATTGAATGAAAAAATTAAAACACCAGTGTATTATATGTGGGATATTCGCTTAAAAAATACAATCTGGAGATTACGCCTATGTTTTCACATCTAATCGGAATTTTGTTTAATCCATCAGAACAATGGAAAAGCATCAGGGATGTGGACTGTACTATCGGTAAATGTTTCTGTTCTTATGTATTTATAATGGCAGCAATTCCGCCTGTATCGGGTTATTTTGGTACCACTCGATTTGGTTGGGAAATAGGTGCGCGTGAAGCGGTTAAGCTCTCTCACGATAGTGCACTGGTGATTGCTATCGCGTTTTATCTTGTTATGTTGGTGGGTGTGTTTAGCATGGGGGCGATGATTTACTGGATGGGTAAAACCTATGGCGCCAAACAGGAGTTATCACGTTGTATTCGTTTGGCCGCATTCACTGCAACACCTTTATTTTTGGTCGGCTTTGTCGAATTATTCCCTATTTTATGGCTTAACTTTGTGGTTGGTCTTCCTGCGCTGGCTTATTCGGTAAAACTTTTATATACCGGTGTGCCGATTATGATGGAAATTGATGAGGATCGTGGTTTTCTATTTTCTAGCGCAATACTTGCTGTCGGTATGGTGTCGTTGGTGGTGATGATGGCCGCTACAGCAATTCTTTGGTTTAATGGTTTTGCGCCTCAGTTTGTTGATTAATTATAGTCGGTAGGCGCTGAGTTCATGAACATCTAGTTGGAAGCGCATAGCGATTAAGTTAAAAGCTTGTGCTGTCGAAATAGAAGTTGTTGTAAAGAGTAAACTTGCGTTATGTCATTGAGTAAACCTGTATATTACAATAAACTAATAGAGATAAGCTTTTTCTCCGTTAAGATTAAAGATGCTTATAAAATCTAAAGATAACTGGATCTGATTTATGAACACTGAAACTATGAACTATGACTATAACGTGGTGCGTAAGTTTGCCATTATGACGGTTGTTCTCGGTATTATCGGTATGGCCGTCGGCGTATTGATTGCTTCCCAAATGGCCTGGCCAGTGCTTAATTTTGATACGCCCTGGTTATCTTTTGGTCGTTTACGTCCCTTGCATACCAATATGGTTGTTTTCGGTTTTGGTGGGTCGGCTCTCTTCGCTACATCTTATTACGTTGTGCAGCGCACCTGCCATGTGCGTTTATTTGCACCGCAATTGGCACAGTTTACTTTCTGGGGCTGGATGTTGGTGATCGCTTCGGCAGTCATCACATTGCCAATGGGTCTAACTTCATCAAAAGAGTACGCTGAATTAGAATGGCCAATCGATATTTTGATTGCAGTTGTCTGGATTTCTTATGCGGTTGTATTTTTTGGCACTATAGCAAAAAGGCGGATTAAGCACATATACGTTGCTAACTGGTTTTTCGGCTCATTTATTCTTACCGTTGCGATACTACATATTGTAAATAGTGCAGCTATACCTGCTTCATTGTTTAAATCTTATTCGGCTTATGCGGGCGTGCAGGATGCGATGATACAGTGGTGGTATGGGCATAATGCCGTTGGTTTCTTTTTGACCGCTGGTTTCCTTGGCATCATGTATTACTTTATTCCTAAACAGGCGGAGCGTCCGATTTATTCTTATCGTTTATCTGTGGTGCATTTCTGGGCGTTGGCGTTCACCTACATTTGGGCAGGGCCACATCATTTGCATTACACAGCATTGCCTGACTGGACGCAGTCATTGGGTATGGCGTTCTCTATCATTCTGTTAGCACCCTCCTGGGGTGGCATGATTAACGGCATCATGACCTTGTCTGGTGCGTGGGAAAAGTTACGCAGTGATCCCATTCTCAAATTCTTAATCGTGTCGGTTTCATTCTATGGTATGTCCACGTTTGAAGGTCCGATGATGGCAATTAAGACGGTGAATGCTCTGTCGCATTATACTGACTGGACCATTGGTCACGTGCATTCGGGTGCGTTGGGCTGGGTCGCAATGATTAGTATTGGCGCGATGTACTTCCTGATACCCAAGTTATTTGGTACAGAAATTTACAGTAAAAAATTAATTGAAACGCACTTTTGGGTAGCGACAGTAGGTATTGTTTTGTATATCACCTCGATGTGGATTTCTGGAATTATGCAGGGTTTGATGTGGCGTGCGATTAATAATGACGGTACCTTAACCTACAGTTTTGTAGAAAGTGTTCAGGCGATGCATCCGTTTTATATTATACGTGCAGGTGGTGGCTTTCTGTTTTTAATGGGCATGTTAATTATGGCTTATAACATTAGTAAAACGATAGCGCAGGGCAAGGCCGTGAATGCGGTTATCCCTGAGCCAGTAGCGGCACATTAGGAGAATTAACGATGGCGATAATACAAGATAAAGTTGAAACCAAAGTTGGTGTGTTAATTGTTCTATCACTGTTAGTGGTGAGTTTTGGTGGCCTTGCTCAAATTGTACCTTTGTTTTTTCAAACATCGACGACTGAACCGGTCGATGGTTTAAAACCGTATACTGCGTTGCAGTTAGAAGGTCGTGATATTTACATTCGCGAAGGTTGTGTCGGGTGTCATTCACAAATGATTCGACCTTTCCGTGCAGAGACCGAACGTTACGGACACTATTCTGTTGCTGGTGAGTTTATTTATGACCGACCTTTTTTATGGGGGTCAAAACGTACCGGACCTGATTTGCATCGTGTCGGTGGCCGTTACTCTGACGACTGGCATCGTGTGCATATGATTAATCCACGTGATGTTGTGCCCGAATCGATCATGCCTGCTTACCCCTGGTTAGATACTAATGCCTTAGATGGTAGTGATATTCAGAGCAAGATGAATACGTTGGTGATACTAGGGCATCCTTATACTGACGCAGAAATTGAAGCGGCTCCCGCAGCACTGGAAGGTAAAACAGAACTGGATGCGATGGTGGCCTATTTACAGTCACTTGGCTTGCATATAAAACAGCGTCGCTAGTGTTTGTGAGTATGCGATTCAAAGATCAACGTCGAGGATAAGAGCAGTGGATACAATATTACTACAAATAATCTGGACGGTTTTTGCCTTTGTCTTTTTTTTCGGTATCGTGGTTTGGGCGCTAAGCGGTCGTCGTAAAAAAGATTTTGATAAAGCAGCAAGAATGGCGCTTGATGACGATAAAACGCCAACTGATGAACAGCGGCGCTGATGCAAGAACGATTTAATAAAACGATTTAATAAAATGATTATTATAAAATGATTATTATAAAATTATTATTTAGCCAAGCGAGTGAGTTTTGTTATATAAGATACGTGTTATGAGGAATTATTATGTCTGACTTTACCAGTGAATTCTGGAGTTGGTTTATCATCGTTATTGTCAGTGGTGGCATTATCTGGTTGCTGTATTTGTTGAGAGCCACGAGTAAGATGGACGCTGCAGAAGATCAGGGTGTGCCGACAGAGCATGTGTGGGATGAAGACCTGCAGGAGTTAAATAACCCGTTGCCCCGTTGGTGGTTGGTGATGTTCTATCTCACCATTTTGTTTGCCGTTGTGTATTTAATTTTATATCCAGGGATGGGGACTTTTAAAGGCGTACTGGGCTGGACTCAGATAGGTGAATATGAACAGGAAATTGCTGACGCTGATGCTGAATTTGGCCCCCTGTTTGCTCAGTTTGAAAAAACACCAATTGCAGAGCTGGCAGCAAATAAAAAGGCCGTTAATGCGGGTGAGCGTTTGTTCGTGAGCTACTGCGCGGTATGCCATGGTTCTGATGCGCGCGGTGCTCCAGGCTTCCCCAATCTTCGTGATAATCATTGGCTGTATGGTGGCTCACCCGAACAGATCAAAACCTCTATTCTGTATGGACGTTCAGGTATTATGCCTGCGTGGGAAGGCCCGCTTGGTGGTGAAGAAGGAGTGAATCAGGTCGCGACTTATGTGATGAGTTTGTCTGGACGTAAAGTTGACGAAGAGCTGGCGGCTGCGGGTAAAGCTAAATTCGATCTATTTTGTGTCGGTTGCCATATGTCGGATGGTACCGGTAATGTAATATTGGGAGCACCTAATTTGACTGAAAACATCTGGTTATACGGTGGCTCTCCACGAGCGATTAAAGAAACAATTGCGAAGGGACGTAACGGACAAATGCCTGGTCACGACGAGTTCCTGGGTAAAGCTAAATCGCATGTTCTCGCTGCTTATGTTTACAGTTTGTCGAATGAATCAGACTAGAATTGTTTTTGTAAAATTCAGTTCGCAGAAGTGGATTGATAAAAGAGAATGGGAAAAGGTAATTGGTGATAGATACCAGTAACTGTGTGCAGATAGGGGTTGTCGGATAGTATATATTAGGGCCGTTTAAATAGGGTAGTATGTACAGATGAATGCGATACCTTTGATTCAGCGAGTGATAGCTATATTATGGCCGTCTTTTATTATGGCCGGTGTTGCCACTGTCTTACTTACTACCGCATTCGACCCCGCCATCATATTCATTGACTATGATGTTAGTCGGCTGGGTATCTATAGTATATGCTTCTTCCTGTTCTGGTTGTTTGGTGCAGTAACGGCTATGTTGACTTGCTACTTTCTCAAGCCTTGCCAGGCAATAAACAAAGCAAGAGAACAAGCCGAAGAAAGTGCAAAAAAAGCGCAAAGCAAGAGCAATAAATAGCATCTCCCTCACTGTATAAAATCTACAAAATCAAAATCTGTTTGTTTAGTTAAACCTTTAATAATATTTTCACGCCAGGATAGCAGCTGCGTTTAAATAACAGAATAGGATAATAAACTAATAAAGATCGAATATAATGACTGGCACTGATGACTAAAAGCGCACAAGTAGAAAAAAAGTTGAGTGATGATGTTGAACAGTCATTGTACGCTAAACGCCAGAAAATCTATCCGCGTGAAGTGCATGGTTTGTTTGCTGCGTTTAGAGCGAGTGGTGTCGCTATATTGCTTGGCGTCTATTACATCACTCCCTGGCTGCAATGGGATGACCGTCAGGCAGTATTGTTTGATCTACCTGAGCGCAAATTTTATATTCTTGATATGGTGTTCTGGCCGCAGGATTTTTTTTATCTCACCCTGTTATTAATTATTTGTGCATTGGGTTTGTTTTTTGTTACTGCACTTGCGGGACGTGTGTGGTGTGGTTACGCCTGTCCCCAAACGGTATGGACGGAAGCATTTTTATGGATTGAACGCAAGGTAGAAGGCTCGCGGCCAAAACAGATGAAGCTGGACAAAGAGCCTAATTCATTTCGTAAATTTAGAATTAAAGTGACTAAACATTTTATCTGGATTGTTTTTTCATTATTCACGGGTTTGACTTTTGTTGGTTATTTTTCGTCGATGCGAGAACTAACAGATAACTTTCTGCATTTTAATAATGGCCCCTGGGAAAATTTCTGGATTTATTTTTATGCATTAGCCACATATGGCAACGCCGGTTGGCTTCGTGAGCAAGTGTGTATGTACATGTGTCCCTACGCGCGTTTCCAGAGCGCGATGATAGATGAAGACACGATGATTATTTCGTTTGATGAATCACGTGGCCTGCCAAAAGGGCCGCGTAAAAAGTCGGTTGATATAGAACAGGCAGGTCTAGGTGATTGCATTGACTGTACTATTTGTGTGCAAGTCTGTCCGACGGGTATTGATATACGTGACGGTTTGCAGTATCAATGTATAGGATGTTCAGCCTGTATTGATGCCTGTGACGATGTCATGGATAAGATGGGGTATGAGCGAGGACTGGTCCGTTACACCACAGAAAATACATTACTGGGTAAGCCAACAAAATTGTTACGTCCGCGTGTTATTGTTTACGCCATTATTTTAATGCTTATTACGGCGGGTTCATTTTATTCGATTTTGGCGCGCACGCCGCTTGCTATGGATATAATACGTGATCGCAATAGTCTATACCGTGAAACCAGTGAAGGTTTAATAGAAAATGTTTATATTATTAAAATATTAAACATGGACAAAGAGGCGCACAATTATCGGTTGTCTGCAGAAGGTATTGATGCGTTAATACTCAAAATGGATGCGACAAGTTTATTGGTGCAAAGTGGAGAAGTGCTTGAGTTACCGGTTCGGATTCAGGTTGACGCGTATAACCTTAAAAAGCGCAGTAATGAGCTTACCTTTACGTTAACGGCAAGTGATGATAGTGGTTTATCGATTGTTGAAGAGGCGCGCTTTCTTGGGCCTCGCTTTAAATAATTTGATTCGCCGATTTGATTAATGGATTTGATCAGCTTATTTGATAAGCTAGTTTGATAGGCCAGTTTGATAGATAATATTAATGAGTGAATATGATGCAAATGACTGAACAAAGTAAACCGTGGCATAAATATCCATTAGTATGGATGATGATAGCGATACCTTTTTCTGCTGTTATTATGGGTGTGGTTATGATGTGGTTAGCCGTTGATACCGATGATGGTTTGGTTATTGACGATTACTATAAACATGGCATGGAAATAAATAGGAACATTAGCCGAGATAAAGCATCCTCCGATTTAGGTTTAAGTGCAACCATTGAGTTTAACAATAAAGGTTCTTTTGAAGATGCGAAGGTGTTTAAGGTAAAATTTAACAAAGGCTTGCTTGAAAATTACCCTGATAATTTGCAGTTAAATTTGCAGCATGCAACACACGGAAATAGTGATGTTTCGATTGTATTAAATCATGGTATAGACGATCAATATATCGGTTATACAAAAAAATCAATATCAGAAGGTGTTTGGTATTTTGAAATAGCGGACGAATCCTGGTTAATAAAAGTACGAAGTTATGTGCGAGCGAAAAATATAGTTGTTCTACAAAGCAATTATGCGAGTAGTGAATAATATAGCTTTATGCCCAGGCTTAACTCGCCATCTCTTTTATAACGACCTGATTTCTTCCTGCCTGTTTTGCCTGATATAAAGCTTCATCTGCTTTGCCAATAAGTAATTTGTCAAGATATTTTTCTGTGATATGTGAAGTGCTTTTATCATTAGCGGTTACCTGAAATTTAATTTGATTAAGTGAGGCCAGGCCAATAGATACGGTAACTTTAACGGTTGCTTCATTAATAATTAATTTTTGATTTTCTACTTTTTGGCGGATACGCTCTGCAATTTCATATGCTAACTGGATGCCGGTGTCGGGTAAAATAATAGTGAATTCTTCTCCACCATAACGCGCAACAATATCACTTGCGCGAACCTCTTCTTTCATTAATGCGACTAATTTAACCAGGACAGCGTCACCCACCGGATGACCGTAGTTGTCATTGATCTTTTTGAAGAAATCGATATCAATAAACAGGCAGACTAAATCTGTTTTTTTGCGTAAGCAGCGAGCCACTTCATGTTTTAAATGATCGTTTAGATAACGGCGGTTATAGGCATTGGTTAAACCGTCCTGATATCCCTGCTCAAGCGTGCGTTGCCGGTTGATGCAGTTTTCAATTGAAATAGCGATCATTGCAGAAAGCCGGGTTAACAGTGCGATAGTGTTGAGATCGTTAAAACGATTTGCATCTGTACTGATTAATAACTGTATACCTATAATTTCATTGCCGCGTTTTAGTGGTAATAAGGAAGCAGTCTGATAATTTTTTTTATTTTTATCCTGAGGATCGATAAGCCAGGCGTATTTGCTCAGTACATTTTTGCCGATAATTGGGTTGTCAGGTAAGTCGGAAATAAGCATTTTACTGGTTTCAGTATCGATGAAACTGAGGCCAGAATAATTGTGTTGGTAACTTTCTGTGAGGAGTCGTTCGACTTCGTGGTAACGATCAACCAGACATAACCGAATTTCGTCTACGTGAAATCTTTTTTGAGCTTCGAGCAAAAGGTGAAATAATTTTTTAGGGCCGTGCGCGGCAACGACGGCCAGGGTGAATTGATCAAATAAAGATTGCACCTGCTCATTATGCTGGGTTTCTTTGAGTAGCCTGTCAAGCCGCTCACGCAATTCCTTAT
>CAZCOZ010000105.1:0-8065 GCA_964500555.1 uncultured Thiotrichaceae bacterium
AATCAATAAATCAATAAATCAATAAAAAAAGACCTGCTAACAGGTCTTTTTTATATTTGTTCAGTAATTATTCGTATCGCGCCATTAGCAAAAAAATCGTCATCGCCCTAACAGGCGGACTCTTTATAGTCATGGGGGAAGCCCCCCCCATACCCCCTCAAAGGGCTCATCCCTGAAAAAACATGGCATTCAAATCACCCAAGCTTATAATAATTATGGGTTAGCGCTCTTACGTCTTGCAACACCAACTAAACCTAACAGACCACTGCCAAACAACCACACCGCAGCCGGCACAGGCACCACGCTAACATCGCCCGACTGAACAGCCCACGCAGACACAATGGTATTCCCCTTACTGGTTATGCCCTGGTCACCGGTATCAAAGCGGAAGCGCCACGCGTTATATCAATAGTCAGATTAAGTCGTAACGAATACAAATGAACAACACTCAGGTTTTAATTTGCCTACGACGTTTTGCCCAAAAGCCCAGTAGTAGCAAACTGCAAAACGTTACAATTAACGCATCGCCCCATCGGACGAAGGGGGTCGAACCACTCATCGGCTGCACCTTTGCTTTCAATACACCTACTTCAAACTGCGGCAACTGTTTAATCACTTCGCCATGCGGACCGATGAATGAGGTAATGCCGGTATTGGTCGAACGTATCATGTAACGCCCAGTTTCTAATGCACGCATTCTCGCAATTACGTGATGCTGATGCGCTTCATGCGAATCTTCGAACCATGCATCGTTACTCACATTCAACAGAATTTTTGCTTCAGGTAAATCCTTAAGTACATCGCGCGAAAAAGCTTCTTCGAAACAGATCGACACGCCTATTGGGATACCTACTACTTTCAATAACGATTGTTCATCATCACCAGAGACAATATCAGACATTGGAATATTGACGAATCGGTTAAAAAATTCAACTAAAAAACGCAATGGTATGAATTCACCTAAAGGCACTAAATGACGTTTATTATAAACCCCACCGTTAATACTCACCACGCTGTTTAACAAACGGCCTTCATCGTTTTTAACAAAAATACCCAATAACAAATCCGTGTCTTTTTGCTTCATGTCTTCGCGCAGCTGTTCAATGTATGGTACAACTCGATACCAGTAATCAGGCACGGCTGTTTCTGGCCAGACAATTAAATCAACATCTGTTTGCGCCAACGATAAATCTCGATACAAATCCAGCGTTGGCTGCCTCATATCCCTTTCCCATTTATCCTGTTGTGCAATATTAGCCTGCACCATACTCACACGGATGGGTTCACCGTCGGCATGCGTCCAACTAATGGTTTTTAAATAAGCCCCGCTTAACCATAACATCACGACAGAAAATAGAAGTGCTGCAATTTTTTTACTTTGTATTTCCTTCCGAAAATCCTGCCAAAAAATAATTAATACAAGCATAACACCAGCGCAAAACGCAACTAATCCGCTAACAGCATGATTACCTAAAATTGGCGCAAAGCCAGACAATGGGAAATCAATCTGCGTGTAGCCCAATTGCATCCACGCGAATCCTGTCATTACATATCCCTGCAACCATTCAAACACTAACCAGGCTGCGGGGTAAAAAACGAGTAAACGCAATTTAGCATTATTAGGTAAAAATCGATTAACCGTATAAACAGCCAGTGCCGAATAAAGACTTAGATAACAACACAAAAGAAAGACAAGCAATACAGCGAAAATAGCTGGTGCATCACCATGCGTATGCACACTATGGTAAATCCAGCCAACACCGGTACATTGCAGCCCTAACGAAAATAACCAGGCACTGAATGTTGCCTGTTTAAGAGAAAGCCTGTTCCAGAAATAAAATGCCAGTGCCAGAGTAAAAAAAACTAGAACACTCAAATCAAACGGTGCAAATGCTAGCGTAGTAACAGCACCCGCAAGCACACTAAAAATCGGCCAGTATGAATTTAGAAACTTATTCACTTTAAAACCCATTCACTCTAAAACAAACAGATTTAATAAATGAGATGAATATCTAACGGCCAGATAAAAACTAACCATTTTTTTTAATTGACCGATTAGTCTGCTGACGATCATTAGCGCGATCATCACTAACCAGTGTATTTACATTTTCAGCAAAGTCAGTACTTACACTCGTTGCATCTTCTGACAATATAGTAACTTGCAAATTATTCACCCGCCTGGAGTTTGCACTGGTGATTTTAAAATGAAACAAACCAATAGAAATTTCTTCGCCACGTTCAGGAAGATGACCAAATTCAAAAGTAACTAAACCTGCAATGGTTTCAAATTTTTCATTCACCAGGTTAGAATCAAAATGCTGATTAAACTCTTCTATCGGTGTTAAACCACGCACACTATAACGTTGAAGACCACTGCGTCGAATATTAGTGACATCTGCTGCATCGTGCTCATCATCAATTTCACCCACGATTTGCTCCAACACATCTTCAATTGTCACCACACCAGCAACGCCACTATATTCATCAATCACCATTGCCATGTGATTACGACTTTCGCGGAAATCTTTTAATAACACGTTTAATCGTTTGCTTTCTGGCACAAAAACGGCGGGGCGTAAAATATCTCGAAGCACAAACGACTTACGACTGGCTTCATCATTGTAATGCGTTAAATCTTTTGCTAATAAAATACCAACAACTTCATCCAGGCTTTCATCGACCACAGGGAATCGAGAATGACCTGAGTTTGCTACAATCGACAACATATCTTCGACACCTAAATCTTCCTGAATAACGACAAGATGTGAGCGTGGAACCATGATGTCACGTACCTGCATTTCAGAAACCTGAAACACCCCTTCTATCATCATCAAGGCATTTAAATTTATTACGCCTTTACGCTGCGCTTCATGTAAATGTTGTAATAACTGTGCACGTTCATCTTTTTTCTTAAAAAATTTACTTTTAAAAAAATCGATTAACGCAGCCAATAACCCAGTATCGTCATTTTTTTTATTCATGATAGTTAATAAGGATTGTCAAAACCCAGTTGATTTAAAATAGACGTTTCTAATTTTTCCATTGTTTCAGCAGCATCATCTTTTACATGATCATAACCCTGCAGGTGCAACATGCCGTGAACAACCATGTGCGCCCAATGTTCATGCTCAGACTTATCCTGTAATGCCGCTTCCTTTTTTATTACTGCGGCGCACAAAGCAATATCACCTAAAAGGTTTATTTTAAGTTCATCTGGGGACGCCATTGACAAGTTCATAGGAAAGGATAAAACATTTGTTGCTTTATCTTTGTTACGATATTGTTTATTTAATTGCTGAATTTCTTTGGCGCTAGCCACCAGGATACTGACAACTGCTGGAGATTTTTTAACATAAGATGCTGCGGCCCAAGCTTGTAATATACTCGGTTCAGGAACATCTTCGTCGGCCAGACTAAGCTCTTCTGAAATTGACACATCTACCGTTAGCATTGGTACTTGCTGCGCCATCATTTGGATTCATCCACTTCATAGGCATGAACAATTTTTTTCACCAATGGATGCCGAACAATATCGTCTTTCTGAAACTGGGTCACACCTACATCATCAATATTGGAAAGTATTTTCAAAGCATGACGTAAACCCGACGTTTTGTCTTTCGGCAAATCCACCTGAGTAATATCACCCGTCACAACCGCTTTTGAACCAAAACCAATGCGCGTTAAAAACATTTTCATTTGATCAATAGTCGTATTTTGCGCTTCATCTAAAATAATAAATGCATCACTCAATGTCCGGCCTCGCATATAGGCAAGCGGCGCTATTTCGATAATATTACGTTCCATGCATTTAGCCACTTTTTGCTGCCCCATCATTTCAAATAATGCATCATACATTGGGCGCAAATAAGGATCGATTTTCTGCGCAAGATCGCCAGGCAGAAAACCCAGACGTTCACCCGCTTCAACCGCCGGTCGAACCAATATCAAACGATCAACTGAATCAGTTTCCAGTGCTTCTACCGCACTAGCAACGGCAAGATACGTTTTACCTGTACCGGCAGGCCCAACACCTATCGTTAAATCGTGATTTTTAATTTGTTCCAGGTATTGAACCTGACTTTTACCACGGCCTTTTATTTTTCCATGCCGCCTTCGACTATTCGATTGGTAATTTAAATCACTTTCCTTATTCAGAGTTTCTCTCCCCGCAGTCTTATCGATATTATCATTTAAATACAATTGCACTGTTTCCAGTGATAATGTTTCATGACCTGCAACATTATAAAGTGTCTGGATCGTATTTTTTACTTTCTTTAAACGCCGACCGTCACCACTCACTTCGAACTGATTACTGCGACAGTTTATTTTTACACCATAGTATTCTTCTAACTGTTGTATATTTTGATTCACCGGCCCACAAAAATTCGCCAGACGTTGGTTGTCTAGTGGCAGTAAATCAAACTTAATATTTGTGGTGGCGTTAGAACCTGACATTTTGGAACCTGGCATCAGAACTTAGCATTCACATGTTTCAGCTGCATAGATTTCAGTTTAGCGACTTTAAAATGTTCCATATCAGAAAGCCCTATATATTCACCTTGCAATGAATTCGACCACGCATCGGTTATTTTCACATCAACAAACTCGCCGATTAAATTTTTATTTGCGGTGAAATTTACAATGCGATTATTTTCGGTCCGTCCCGAAATTTGTTCGTCGCTTTTTCTAGAGACACCATCAACTAATACCGACTGTATCGTTCCAATCATTTGCTTATTAATTGCAGCGGCATTGGATGAAATAACATCCTGCAAAATACCAAGACGATGTTTTTTAATCAAATCCGTCGTGTTGTCTAATAAGACGGCAGCAGGCGTTCCAGGTCGCGCACTATAAATAAAACTAAACGAGTGATCGAAACCCACATCTTCAATCAGCTTCATGGTATCAGCAAAATCCTCATCGCTTTCACCAGGAAAGCCAATAATAAAATCGGATGAAATTGAAATATCAGGCCGTGCTATTTTTAAACGTCGAATAATATCTTTATAGGTTTGTGCTGTATGGCCGCGTTTCATTGCAGTAAGAATAGAATCCGATCCACTTTGTACCGGCAAGTGTAAGAAACTAACTAACTCAGGTACCTGTGAATAAACTTCTACCAGGTCATCGTTAAATTCCATCGGATGGGAGGTTGTAAAACGGATGCGATCAATGCCTTCAATTGCGGCGACATAATGAATAAGCAAAGCAAGGTCGGCTTTATCAGGTTTGTCAGAATCATGGTCAACATCGCCATCCATATCACCGCGATAGGCATTCACATTCTGCCCAAGCAAATTAACTTCACGAACACCTTGCGCTGCCAACCCTGCAACTTCTGCCAACACATCATCAAACGGGCGACTGACTTCTTCGCCGCGAGTGTAAGGCACAACACAGAAGCTGCAATATTTACTGCAACCTTCCATAATAGAAACGAAAGCACTAGGACCATCGGCTTTTGGTTCTGGCATACAATCGAATTTTTCAATTTCGGGGAAACTAATATCAACAATTTTTTTATGCGCACCACCCATGTCACCTTTAACGGCCGATAACATTTCAGGCAAGCGGTGAATAGTTTGCGGTCCAAACACCACATCAACATAAGGTGCACGTTTTTGAATTTCCGCCCCTTCCTGACTGGCAACACAACCACCCACACCAATCACCAGATCAGGTTTATCATTTTTCCAGTTTTTCCAACGACCCAGTTGTGAAAACACTTTTTCCTGTGCCTTTTCTCGAATCGAACAGGTATTCAGCAAAAGCACATCAGCTTCTTCAGGGTTCGTTGTCAATTCCAGATTGTGTGAATCAGCAAGCACATCAGAAATACGAGATGAATCATATTCATTCATCTGACACCCATAGGTTTTGATAAATAACTTACGTGTGGCACCCGATGACTTAACAGGCGATTGAGTCGACGACATAGTGGGTGTCGTGATGGAGATAGATTTTGCTGGCATTCGTACCTTGGTATAGAGTTGATTCTGTGGCGTAATTATACCTTGGCCGCCATAGGAATATCCATCTTAAAATATAGCCATTTAGCGCACCAGAATAGTGCCGCACTGGCCATTAAATCATACACTTTGACAGCTTCGTTCCCACAGGGCACAATAAAACCTGGCTTGATCAAAGCCACTGTGCCCGTTGAATAATCAACCCACTCCCTTCAAACCAAACCCCTGAATTTCATAGGTTATACCACCATCTCCTCGTCCTTTTGTGCCGCGCTGAGAGCTAAAATACAATCGTTTACCATCCGGACTAAACGCCACCCCGGTCACTTCAGAAGCATCATGCCCTTGCAGCTGCGCGACTGGATATATAGCCCCATCATTAGCGATCACTACTATCTGTAAATCACCACCATCTTCGGCAACATATATATCACCTCCCTGCGAAATGGTGACATTATCTACGCCACTTAAGATAGGGAATAATGAATCATTAACATCGTACAAAATTTCAATTTCTTTAGTTAATGTATTGTAAGACCAAACTCGGTTATCACCTTTTGTTGTGAAAATAATTTTGCCATCGAAATAAGCGATGCCCTCAGCACCATTAAATTTTTTCGCCGTCGCTACCTGATACCGGGTTTCCTGGTGTTGCGCTAATGGGTCAGATATTTTCTGCCAGTTCAAAATAACGTTACCTGAACTCGACTGATCTTTTGACAGCGTGGCCACCTCGAGTCTACCGTTTGACAGATCAGGAAAACCATTGCTTAATTGGTTTTCAGTAACAAATCGATACAGACAACCGTCTGGTTGATCTTCAGTTAAATACAAAAACTGCGAAACCTCATCGACAGCCACGGCCTCATGATTAAAAACCCCTAACGCCGGGCGTACGATTGCTGCTGACTGACCATTTGGATAACACTCCCAAACCCGGCCAGTGTTAATTTCTTCACAGGACAACCAGCTACCCCATGGCGTTGCGCCACCTGCACAGTTACGGCTAGTATTTTTTAGAATAGAATAAGCATCGATTATTTTTCCACCACTATCGAAAACAATCGTTCCCACTCCACCTTCGGAGGTAATTTCACTGTTCGACACATAAATCCAGCCGCCAACATCCGTCGAAAAACAGGCGCCGCCATCCGGCGCAGCGTGCCACACATAGTCCTGTCCACTAACCACTGCTTCACCAGACATTGCAACAACACGTGAGCGCAATCCAGCTTGCAGTCGCACACCATTTTCATCTGCTACCAGTAACCCTAAATCATCCTTATTACAACCATTAAGTAAAACACCTGACCAGACAGCCCCAACGCCACAGACGCTAAGACCTGATAATCCCTGCTTTAAAAAACGTCTTTTTGACAAATCGATCATAACCAACACACTAACTTGTTACAACAAAGTAAAACGTAAACATCAGGTATAGCTGAATCTGAACCTACTGTCTAAATTTATTTATTGTTTGAACTATTTTTCTTAATTTTGTCTATGAACGTTCACATGTAAAAACAACAGCTGCTACCAGACCCAAATTTGATGTTTGTTGTGGGTTCTTAATTAACTAACAAAATAATAACTATGATAAAATTTTTCTCACCCTATTTTCTTGCATTATTTATTCTATTTTCAAGCTTTCAAGGGATGGCTATAGAATCCGTTACAACGAGTGAACGACCGACAAGCACTACCGCCTTTTACAGTTACCAAAGTGACCTTTCCAATCCTAAACCACTCGAAGGCGCAACACTGGAACCTCGACAAACCTATTTCTTTATCACAGACAACAATCAATACAAAAAAGTCACCTTCTACTGCTGCAAAGGACTCAACGGCGATGCCGCTGGAGAACCCCACGCACCAGCAATCACTAACCTTACCGCCCCTTACCGTTTTTCCCGCAACACTGCGGACATGGCATCTGGTACAAGAGAACTCTACTTTGATAGCTTCCCAACCGCAGGCGGTGTAGAAAATTACGCCGTGAACTTTACGCTAAACCGGAAAAACACATCACCAGTCATTTCCGGCTCGCCTGCAAACCGAGTTGACGAGAACAGCCATTATAACTTCCAGCCATC
>CAZCOZ010000106.1:0-1948 GCA_964500555.1 uncultured Thiotrichaceae bacterium
GTTCAACGCCTTCACCGTGTGACATTTTTCTTACTGTAAAAGCAGAGTTTAAACCTCGATTACGTTTTGCAATGACGACGCCTTCGAAAGCCTGTAAACGCTCACGCTCACCTTCCTTTACCCGTACTTGAACGACCACGGTATCACCAGGGTAAAACTCAGGTATTTCGCGTGTCATTTGCTCTGCTTCAAGCTGTTGAATTATATTGCTCATATCACTACTCCGCTTTCGCGACCTATAAATTGTTTTTAAAAATTGTGCCTGAAAAATTTTTATTTGTATTCTTCATTCGTATTCGTTCTGGAACTCAGCAAGCAAGCTTGCTTTGTCTTCATTCCAGTTCGTTGCATCCTGTTCGGCTGCTTTGATCAGGTCTGGTCTTCTCAGCCAGGTGCGACCCAACGCCTGCTTCAATCGCCACCGTTGTATTGCTTTGTGATCGCCGCTTAATAATACTTCGGGAACACATTGACTGTTCATCTGTAAATCGTCTATCTGTAAACCATCTATTTTTTCAGGTCGGGTGTAATGCGGGCAATCTAACAAGCCCTGCATAAATGAATCCTGTAATGCCGAGTCATCATCACCTAACACACCCGGTATTAATCGAGTGATACCATCCACCACAACCAGTGCGGCATATTCACCGCCGCTTAAAACATAATCACCGATCGACCATTCTTCATCGACCAGTGATTCGATGATGCGTTCGTCAATACCTTCGTATCGACCCGCAATCAAAATCAAATCTTCATCTGTTGCAGCAGTGTTAACTAACATTTTCTGATTTAACCTTTGTCCCTGTGGACTCAGATAAATCACTTTTACTTTCTCTGTAGCCGATTCTTTCGCCGCTGTTATTGCTTTGTATAATGGCTCAACCTTCATCAACATGCCGGGGCCACCGCCATAAGGTCGATCGTCTACCGTGCGATGTTTATCATCTGCATAGTCTCGCGGATTAAAGTAACGCAACGTTAATTGCCGCTGCTTTATCGCTCGACCCAGCACACCAAATTCCGTGGCCTGCTGTATTAATTCTGGGAACAAAGTAATAAGTGAGATATTCACAGTTAAAAGTCAGCATCCCAGTCAACTTCAATCACACCTTTTTCCAGATCCACCGAGACAATGGCATTATGCATTGTCCATGGAATCAATCTTTCTTTCGTTTCAGCATCTGTAGCGTCCGCCTCTGAAACCACAACGAGTACATCATTAACACCCGTTTCCATTATATCTTTCACTACACCCAGCTCAATGTTCTGCTGGTTAATTACCCGCAAACCAAACAGGTCGTGCCAGTAATATTCATCTTTACCCTGTAGCGCTTCAAGCTGCGATTTCTCAATGGCAATTTCAGAGCCAATGTAAGTCATCGCTAAATCACGATCATTGCAGCCTGCAAATTTCACTACCACTGTCTTTGCGTGACGCTTGCCAGATTCAAGTTCTATCTGACTCCAGGGAGTCTTTCGACCTTCAGGTTTAATAAACCATGGCCGGTAATCAACAATCGCTTCCATCGGATCGGTGTAAGAAAAAACCTTTAACCAGCCCTTCACGCCGTAAACCCCAGTAATTCGTCCTAATACTATCTTCTCTGACATCGATTTCTAACTTCGATTCCGACATTGATACTGAGGATTGTTTACCTTGTATTTCGTTACGCAGCTGCTTTGCTTGCCTGTTTAATCAGGTTAGCGACACGCTCAGAAGTTTGCGCACCTTCCGATTTCCAATGTGTAATGCGATCTAAATCAACAACTAAGCGTTGCTCACCACCTGTCGCACCAGGATTGAAATAGCCTAAACGCTCAATGTAGCGACCATCACGAGAACGTCGTGAATCTTTAACATCAATGTGATAGAAAGGCTTTTTCTTCGCGCCACCTTTTGATAAACGTATTGTTACCATTATTTACTCTCGTCGAATTCAACTAAAAA
>CAZCOZ010000106.1:2048-5216 GCA_964500555.1 uncultured Thiotrichaceae bacterium
GAGAATAGATGATAAATCACGTCGACTATCTAGCACGGCCAGGATAAAAACTTTACTGGTTTCAATACGATAGATAATTCGCCAGGGCTTTTCTATTAATTCATGATACTGAGAAACATCAATACGACTTAGTTCTGGAACTAGCCTGCCTCGATCTGCCTGAGAAACCAATGCAGCCGCTTTTAACTCCAGTCTTTCCAATACATGCAGTGCATTGCTTGCACTATCACTAGCAATATAATTGATGATTTCTTCGAGGTCGGAACGGGCAGTCTTTGTCCAGAATACCGTTTTATTGTCCATCATCCTGCATCCTTGCCTTTAGCTGCTTACGCATTGAAGAAAACACCGTATCCTGTGGCATTAAATTATTATGTTGAATATCCGCTTCACCCTGCACTATTAACTTGAGCATCAGCAACGAATCTTGCTGCTGCTGAAACTGCTCATAGCCCTGCACGACCGCAGTAGCTCGACCATTTTGCGTGAGCACTAATGACTGAGGATGCGCATGCACTTCTTTAAGTAAGCGACTGGCATCGGCTTTAAAATCGCTTAAGCTGAGTATTTTTTCCATAACAAACCATATTCGAACTGAATTAAGACTTGAGTATAGAATAACATCTTTTCAATAGCAAAACTGCGTTACCACACGGGAGCGTGGGAACGAAAAATAATAGGCAGCTAAAGCCCCAACCCACCCGGACCGCCCATACCCGGCGGCATTCCGCCACCGCCGCCTTTCATCGCGCGCATCATCTTTGCCATGCCGCCTTTGGACATTTTTTTCATCATTTTTTTCATTTGCATTTGCTGCTTCATCAGGCGATTGACGTCCTGCACCTGCATACCACAACCTGCGGCGATACGACGTTTGCGCGAGCCTTTGATAATGTCGGGAAACGCTCTTTCTTTTGGTGTCATTGAGTTAATGATCCCGACCATTCTGGCCATTTCTCTGTCGTTAACCTTGTCTTTTATCTTATCGGCCATGCCGGACATACCTGGCAGCTTGTCCATCATACTTTGCATGCCGCCCATGTTTGCCATTTGCTCAAACTGTTCTTTCAGGTCATTGAAATCAAAATTTTTCCCTTTCCTAACTTTTTTAGCTAATTTTTCTGCTTTTTTATGATCAACTTTTTGCTGGACTTCTTCGACCAGTGACAGCACGTCACCCATGCCTAGAATTCGTGAGGCAACGCGATCAGGATGGAAAGGCTCTAACGCTTCTACTTTTTCACCCGAACCCATAAATTTGATGGGTTTGCCTGTGATTTGGCGAATCGATAGTGCTGCGCCACCGCGTGCATCACCGTCTGTTTTTGTTAACACTACGCCAGTAAGTGGCAAAGCTTCATTGAAGGCTTTTGCCGTAATCGCAGCATCTTGCCCCGTCATGCTATCTACGACGAACAATGTTTCTACTGGATTAACCGCTGCATGAATAGATTTAATTTCATCCATCATTTCTACGTCGATATGCAAACGACCGGCGGTATCAACTAACACCACATCGATAAAATGTTTGCGCGCATAATCGACTGCGGCTTTGGCGATATCTGTCGGTTTTTGATCGATGCTGCTAGGAAAGAATTCTGCACCAACCTGTGCAGCCAGTGTTTTTAGCTGCTCAATCGCCGCTG
This sequence comes from uncultured Thiotrichaceae bacterium, assembly GCA_964500555.1. Lineage (GTDB taxonomy): Bacteria > Pseudomonadota > Gammaproteobacteria > SZUA-229 > SZUA-229. Next base: position 3,695 of record CAZCOZ010000106.1, read on the forward strand.
GCCGATAAATATCACAACTCACCAGCAAAGATTTTTTCTTTTCTTTTTCTTTGAGTAATTTGGCCAGTTTGGCAACGGTGGTGGTTTTACCCGCACCCTGTAAACCCGCCATTAATACTACTGCGGGAGGCTGCGCGCTTAGATCAAGACGCTCATTTTCAGCGCCCATGATTTTGACTAATTCTTCCTGAACAATATTGACGAAAATATCGCCGGGCTTAAGACTGGTTAATACTTCTTCGCCCAGTGCGCGCGGCTTCACATCGTCGATAAAACTGCGTACTACATCGAGTGCCACATCGGCTTCAAGCAATGCTTTTCGTACATCACGAAGTGCATCCTGAATATTGTCTTCGGTTAATCGTCCTTCACCACGCAGCTTTTGCGCGGTGCTGGCAAGGCGGTCACTTAGTCCATCAAACATGGTTTACCTGAATCGTTTTAGAATTACGTTAAGAACAGACGATTATACGCTGAGGCATCAGATTGGGTAAAGCATGAATAATAATTAGCTCAACACATGTCAATGGACTGCAAGCTGGTGCATGTAACACGGTTAATTCTGTGAATAATTTAATTTTCATTCGCCTTTCATGCCGTCTATACTATGTCACTAGATAATGTACAGCTAGATAACATACAGCCCGACACGATAACTCAAGACAGTAACTCAAAAAATAATCTATATGGACAATTACATTTTCACTTTCAGCGCGATTGTTTTGTATCTTGCCTGCTCGGCGCTGTTGTTTTTTCGCTTAAGACGAGTCGCTACCAATACAAACAACGATCCCGATCTCAGGCAATCAAATAAGCTACTTATTCTTATCGGGCTTGCTGCATTGTGCCTGCATGGTTTTGCACTCTATAACAGCATGGTTAGCGCGGAAGGCATTAATCTCGGTTTTTACAATGCCGCTTCACTGGTTAGTGCGGTTATCGCTTTATTTGCTTTATTCGCTACATGGCGACATCCTGTTGATATTATAGCCGTAGTATTTTTACCGATAGCCGCGCTTACTTTATTAATCGATAGCAGTACCAGCAGCAATCACTTACTCACATCCAGCTCAAATGCGTTGGTTTTTCACATTCTCACCTCAATCATCGCTTATAGCTTGTTAGCACTGGCGGCACTGCAGGCGGTTTTATTATTCATTCAGGACAGTTTGTTGCATAGCCACCAAACGAAAGGCGTTTTAAAACTCATGCCACCACTAAGAAATATGGAGGTGCTTTTATTTGAAATTATTATTGCTGGTTTTATCGCACTAACCGTTTCACTTGGTAGCGGTCTGATTTTTCTGGAAAATATGTTTGAGCAACAACTGGCACATAAAACCATTTTATCGATTCTGGCCTGGTTTGTTTTCCTGATTTTACTTATCGGACACTGGAAGCTGGGCTGGCGTGGCCGCACCGCTATTCGCTGGACGTTAAGCGGCTTTGTTAGCTTGATGCTGGCTTATTTCGGCAGTAAATTTGTCCTGGAAGTTTTGCTAAAATAGTCCACCTTGTCGCC
>CAZCOZ010000106.1:5316-8040 GCA_964500555.1 uncultured Thiotrichaceae bacterium
AATTTCCATAAGAGACTTTCTTGAACGAATTATCAACCGCGACACTATTTATCACTTTAGCGGTACTTATCTTATTTTCCGGTTTCTTTTCGGGTTCTGAAACCGCATTGATGACGCTCAATCGTTATCGCCTTAAAAGCCTTGCTGATAAAAATCATATGGGCGCGAAGTTAGCGATTAAACTGTTAAGCCGACCCGATCGATTACTTGGGTTAATTTTACTGGGCAACAATATTGTTAATATTTTTGCCGCAACACTTTCCACTATTATTGCGCTACGGCTTTACGGTGAAATCGGTCTGGTGGTCGCGCCCTTTGCACTCACCTTTATCATTTTAGTTTTTGCGGAGGTAACACCAAAAACATTGGCAGCGCTCAAACCAGAAAAACTCGCATTTCCTGCTGCCTTCGTTTACACAGCACTTTCTGCACCACTTTATCCTTTCGTCTGGTTGGTTAATATTTTTTCCAACACGCTATTACGTTTGGTCGGCGTGCATCCCGACAAAGATCAAAGCCATGAACTCAATGCTGACGAGTTACGTGCGGTCGTTGTTGAGTCTGAACAATTTATGCCTCGTGTTCACTCGGATATGCTGCTTGGTATTCTTGACCTTGAACAGGTTAGCGCTGAAGATATTATGATCCCGCGCAATGAAATTACCGGTATTGATTTAAACGACGACTGGAATGACATTGTGCATCAAATCACACACAGTCAGCGCACCCGCGTACCTATATTTCATGACAGCATCGATAATACGATTGGGGTTTTGCATTTACGTAAAGTACTCAATTTATTTGCTCGCGACGAACTCAGCATGGAAACGCTTAAAAAATTAATTAAACCCGCTTATTTCATTCCGGCTGGCACACCATTAACGCGACAACTATTAAATTTTCAGGACAACCGCCGACGCTCAGGATTAGTGGTTGATGAATACGGCAGCATTCAGGGCTTAATCACATTAGAAGATATTCTGGAAGAAATTGTCGGACAGTTCACCACCGATTCACACACCAGAACTGCAGGTATTCACAAACAGGATGATGATAATTATTTGATTGACGGCAACACACATATTCGTGAAATTAATCGCGCATTAAATTGGACATTACCTGCTGACGGGCCCAAAACACTTAACGGCGTCATTCTTGAACATATGGAAATGATTCCGCCAACAGGTACAAGTTTGATGATTGATGATTACACCATTGAAATTATGCGTTCGACCAATAACGCAGTGCAAACGGCAAAAGTACGTGACACAGCGGTTGATAAAGCTGACGATGGCGAAGTTGAACACGATTCACCTGCAGCTTAAACTGTACCGTCCGCGTTACATTTTCTAAACACCATCTCTGACGTTTATGGCTAAAACAAAAATACAATACAGTTGCACTGCCTGTGGTGCTAGCCATTCAAAATGGGCGGGGCAATGTGGCGACTGTGGTGAATGGAATACCATGAGCGAAACCATCGCCGCAATCACCACCAATAATCGTCAGGGTTTTGCGGGCAAAAAAGCCAACGCAAAAATTCAAGCATTAGAAGATATTCAAATGCAGGAAGAAATGCGCACTGCAACAAAAATCAGTGAGCTTGATCGTGTTTTAGGTGGCGGCTTAGTGCATGGTTCAGTTACTTTAATTGGTGGTGACCCCGGTATCGGAAAATCAACCTTACTAACGCAAACACTAGCCAGCCTGAGTAAAACCCTACCCTGCCTTTATGTAACGGGTGAGGAATCTTTGCAACAGGTAAGCTTACGCGCGCATCGACTTGGCCTGGAAAATACTGGTTTACAACTATTATCAGAGACCTGTGTTGAAACCATTATTACGCTTGCGGCTGAACAAAAGCCAAAAGTAATGGTGATCGACTCTATTCAAACCGCTTTTACCGAAACACTGCAATCCGCACCCGGTGCAGTTGCACAGGTGCGTGAAAGTGCTGCGCAATTAGTTCGCTTTGCAAAACAGACAGGCACGGCATTATTTTTAGTTGGTCATGTCACCAAAGAAGGCACACTTGCTGGTCCACGCGTGCTTGAGCACATGGTCGATACCGTATTGTATTTTGAAGGTGACCCTGGTGAGCGTTATCGAATGATTCGCGCCATTAAAAATCGCTTTGGCGCAGTCAATGAACTCGGCATATTCGCTATGACGGAAGAAGGTTTGAAAACCGTCAGCAATCCTTCTGCTATTTTTTTATCACGGCATGAAGAGCCCGTTCCCGGCAGCATTATTACTGTCACGCGTGAAGGCAGTCGGCCACTACTCATTGAATTACAGGCATTAGTCGATGAAAGCCATGGCAGCAATCCACGTCGCGTTTGTTTGGGACTCGACCCCAATCGTTTGAACATGTTGCTTGCCGTAATGCATCGTCACGCGGGCCTTGCCATGTCTGACCAGGATGTTTTTATTAATGTTGTTGGCGGCGTGCGTTTAACAGAAACATCTGCCGATACAGCCATCGTACTCGCTGCACTTTCCAGCTTTCGCGATAAACCCTTACCCAATGATGTTTTTACCTTTGGTGAGATTGGCCTCGCTGGTGAAATTCGCCCTGTTCCGAATGGTCAGGAAAGATTACGTGAAGCGGCAAAGCATGGCTTTAAAACAGCGATTATTCCAAAAGCCAATATGCCACGAAAAGGCGAAATGATAGAAGGCTTGAATATTATCGCCGTGCGACGTGTTAGCGAACTTATTGAC
>CAZCOZ010000107.1:0-7978 GCA_964500555.1 uncultured Thiotrichaceae bacterium
AAAATTCACCAACAGGAAAACGTTCGTTTTAAAATCACACGTTTTGATACTGACGGTGAAAAACAAATCGGTGAAACAGAAATATTAAATATACCGGGAAAATCATTTCGTAAAGAAGGCTTGGGTAAAGACGTTACGGATAAATTTCTTTCTGGTTTACCAGGCATTCAAAAAGAAGGTTGTGATGGTTTAATAACATCCGGCTGTTTTATTTTGCATAAAATGCCAGAACATAAACGCACCATCTGTCTGGAATTTTTTGGCACTGATATTTCACAGGCGGTACCTGCTGTTGTTGAGGTAAAAGACTTACTTGATGCGAATAAACAGGTTTTGCTTACTGGGCTTGAACATTTGGATGAGCGTTATATAAAAGCGGTTAAGTACAGCACCAAAACCAGTCATTCAAATGGCCTACCAAAAATGGTTCTACTGGCAGATATTGCATCGGATAGTGAAGGTCAGGTAAACGCTGCAGCGGATGACGTTATTGCTCTTAGTCAAAAAAGAAATGCTCAGGGCTTTATCGCTGTCAGCGCAGAAGCACGTCATCGCTTCTGGTTAGATCGCGCACGCACAGCGGCTATTTCCGCACATACAAACGCATTTAAAATAAATGAAGACGTGGTCATACCATTGCCACGTCTGGCTGAATACAATCGTGGTATTGAATGCATCAATATTGAGCAAGCTATCACCAACAAAATTCGAATTTGTGATGCGATTACGAACTACCTCAATGGTGATTTGACTGAAGCCAGCGAAACAACTGACTACACAACAAGTGATGAAGCCAAAGAAATTATTAACAATAAGTGTGACAGTGCGAAACAACTTATAGAAACAACAAAAAATCGCTGGGTAAATATTCTTAAGAACTTAGATACACCTGCTAAGAAAGTAAGTGACTTAGTAATGAATGAATTAGCTACCGATGAGTTAATTAACGACGACGATAATTTAATTGACCTGTTATTGCGCCGTGATTTAATTATTTCCTATACAAATGAAATATATTATTCTCTCCAGGAAATTTTTTCTGGTCAGGATTTAAAACCGGTACGAGAAAAATTTAAACAAATTCATCGTGACATTAGAGATGAAAAACTATTTGTTGCATTGCACATGCATGCAGGTGACGGCAATGTACACACTAATATTCCCGTGCATTCTGACAACTATAATATGTTGCACGAAGCCGATAAAATTGTTGATAAAATAATGGCTTTGGCGCAATCACTTGATGGTGTGATCTCAGGTGAACATGGTATTGGATTAACCAAAATACAATACCTCGAAACCGAAAAACTTGATGCGTTCGCACGTTACAAAAAGCAGATCGACCCGAACAATCATTTCAATAAAGATAAATTACTTGCCACTTCAAATTTAGATTTAGCCTATACGCCTTCATTGCGACTGGTACAACAGGAAGCAATTATTCTGGAAGACAGTGCATTGGGTGCGTTAAACGATGAAATTAAAAACTGTTTACGTTGCGGAAAGTGCAAACCTAAATGCATGACGCATGTGCCACGTGCTAATCTGTATTATTCACCACGCGATAAAATTTTAGCCACGGGTTTAATAATTGAAGCGTTTTTATACGAAGAGCAAACCAGACGCGGCGTTTCACTTTCGCATTTTGATTCAATGAATGACATTGCCGATCACTGCACTACCTGTCATAAATGTTTACCGCCCTGCCCCGTTAATATTGATTTTGGTGATGTTTCAATTCAAATGCGGCAGCTGTTAACTAAACACGGTAAAAAGAAAACGACATTAGGTACGCAGGCTGCCATTATATTCCTTAACGTTAAAAATCCATTTATTGTAAAAACGTTACGTACAATACTGGCTAAGGGTGGTTTTAGTGCGATTAACTTAGGTCACTTTTTTGCCAAACGTTTTGGTTTATTAGGCAGGAAAAAACGCATTCCGCCCAGCACCACTGGCAAAGTAAAACCAACTGAACAAATAGTCAATTTAGTTCGCAGTCCTATCCGCGTTGAAGTCCCAAGAAAAACCAGTCGCGCTTTGTTAAATCTTGAAGATACCGATTATGTTTCTATTTTGCGTAACCCTGAAATCAATCACGATAATTCGGACGCTGTATTCTATTTCCCCGGTTGCGGTTCTGAAAGATTGTTCAGCCAAATTGCCATGGCAACTCTGCACATGCTCTACGAAGCAGGCGTACAAACCGTATTACCACCGGGTTATTTATGCTGCGGTTATCCGCAAAGTTCTGCTGGTCTGTTCGAAAAAAGTCAGTCAATCACCACAGAAAATCGCGTTCTATTTCACCGTATTGCAACCACTCTTAATTATTTAGATATTAAAACCGTCATCGTTTCCTGCGGAACGTGTATGGATCAATTACTCAAATATGAATTTGAAAAAATATTCCCTGATTGTCGTTTGCTTGATATTCATGAATACTTAATGGAAAAAGATATCACTCTAAAAAATGACACGAATAGTCATTATATTTATCACGACCCATGTCACACGCCAATGAAGCAACACGATCCGATTACGGTTGCATCCAAATTATTAAATAAAACGGTTATTAACAGTGATCGTTGCTGTGGTGAAGCAGGCACTTTAGGCACCGCTAGACCTGATATTGCAGAACAACTGCGCTATCGTAAACGAGAGGAATTGGCCGTTAATATTGAAAGTTTCACAGGAAAAACAAAAGTTAAAAACAACGAAGTAAAACTATTAACATCCTGCCCTGCATGTCAGCAAGGTCTGGCACGATATGCCGATGGCACAGGTTTAAAAACCGATTACATTGTTGTTGAGATGGCTGAGCAATTACACGGTAAAGACTGGGAAAAAAGTTTTATTCAGAAAGCCAATGCTGATGGCATCGAAAAAGTGCTCTTGTAAAAATAAGACGTGCATAAAAAAATAGCGACTATAAAAGCCGCTATTTTTTTCAAAAAGAAAAACTTAAACTTTTCGTCTTGCAAATCCAACCAAGGCAAGTAATCCACTACCAAATAACCAAACTGCCGCTGGAACAGGAACAGCTGATATCGAAGTAACATGAAGGCTATTACCACTACCTATATCAAAGTAACCACGTACACCTTCAAATGGAGTCTCTGAACCTAAACCTAGGCTATTCATTGTTGCTGCTAATGGTGCTGGACCTTGTTGATTATTCGGATCTAGCTGCAAAGAATCTGAGTAAGGCGTAGCACTACCCACATCAAAAGTTTCAAAAGGAGAAATGACTAATTCCGTCTCTTCATCAATACCAAACAAACCAGTGTCGCGTATTAAAGTAGTACCACTAATCGTATCACCCACTTGTAACCCAAAATCTATCGCATTAAATAACCCCGTGGCATCCCATTGGATATGTAATGACATATCAGTATTTCCATTCCAGTCAACAAGAATATTTCCGTCAATCAAGTTAGTACCTTCAATGCGATCTAATGTGATGTCATGGAAAGTTGGGGGAAACCCTAAAAACCCATCACCATTCATTGTTATTGATAAATCACTACTACCAAAACCACTAACAGTATCGTATGTTAATGATGCTGCAATCGGCGTATAAGTTGACCCGTTATTAGTAATAATATTTCCATCTCCATCAGCCACAACCAAACGACCTGTAAAATCAAACCCAATAATATCTGCACTGGCAATTGATGACGCTACTGCAAGACAAACACCACACAAAACACGTTTATTTAAAATCACTTTATTCTCCTTTTTTCCTATCTTAATGTTGTAATAATATGTTGTAAGAATCAAAAATATCGACAATTCGACTGAATATAACCATTTTCGTGATAAACAAGCAATAAATATACCATGATAATAAAAATTAAATTTTTCAATCGCTTACAAATTCATCAATATTGGTCATTTCATTAAAGTGGAAAAAAAATCGACAAATCACTAAAACGCTAAGTTTTATTTAACACACCATCCTCAAGCGTATAAATCGAAGACATACGCTCTGCGATTTTAAGATCATGTGTAACGATGACAAGTGATGTACCGTACTCTTTGTTTAAATCAATAATTAACTCAATCGCCTGCTCGGCATTTTTACGATCGAGATTTCCTGTGGGTTCATCTGCCAATATACAATCCGGTCGATGAATGAGTGCGCGTGCTATTGCTGCACGTTGTCGTTCGCCACCGGACAGTTCGCTTGGTTTATGATGAATGCGATTTTTAAGATCGACATCATCCAGCACTTTTTCAGCACGTGTTCTTGCTGCATCAACGGAGTCACCGCTAATCAATAGTGGCATGGCAACATTTTCTACCGCGCTAAATTCAGGCAGTAAATGATGAAATTGATAGATAAAACCGAAGTGTTTATTTCGCGTGATACAACGTTGCTTTTCACTTAGCTTATGCACATCTAAATCGTCGAGTAGTATCTGCCCAGTAGTCGGTTCATCTAAACCACCTAGAATATTCAATAACGTGGTTTTACCTGAGCCGGATGAACCAATAATCGCAACCGTTTCGCCACGATCTAAACTAAATGAAATATTATTCAGCACATGCAGTTCATTACGCGCACCGTCGTGATAACTTTTTCCTATATTAATTGCGCGTAACATATCTATTGCTTATCTCGTATGATCACTCGTATCGTAATGCTTCAGCAGGCAAAGTGCGGGACGCACGCCAGGCTGGATATATGGTTGCCAGAATAGTGACTGCAAATGCAGATAATGCATAAGTAATCACCTCGCTTGCTCTAACATCTGCAACGATATCACTAATGTAATAAACATCACTGGGTAAAAAGTCGGTATTAAATAACTGCTCTAACCATGAGACGATTTCAAACACATTTTGCGCAACAGGCACACCCAACGCGACACCTATGAGTGTGCCAAACAAACCAATAAACGCACCCTGAATAATAAAAATAATCATCACACTGGATGGTCGCATACCGAGCGCACGTAAAATCGCGATATCCGATTCTTTATCGGTTACTGTCATCATTAATGTTGAAACAATATTTAATGCGGCGACGGAAACCATCAATAACAAAATAATAAACATGACGGTCTTTTCAGTTTGCAAAGCACGGAAGAAATTTGAATGCTGTTTAGACCAGTCTTTTACCCAATAATCGAGACCGAAATCTTTTTCAATTTCGCGACTGATTCGCGGCGCTTCAAATAAATCGGTTAGCTTTAAACGTACCCCATTTATCTTATCTTTATAACTGAAAAGTTTCGCGGCATCGTCAATGTGTATATAAGCCATTGCCGCATCAAACTGATGCATGCCAACTTCAAACACACCTGTTACGGTAAAACGCCTTAACCTTGGCATAACACCAACTGCAGTGATATTTGCCTGCGGTGTAATCACCGTGATTCTATCGCCTTCGAAAACACCTAGCGTATTTGCCAGCTCACGTCCTAGTACAATACCGTACTCGCCTGCTTTTAAATCGACCAAATCGCCTGAGATCATTTTCGAGCCAACCATGGAAACTTTTTTTTCTAGCTCAGGGTTAATGCCGCGCACTAAAGATCCACTTACCCGTCTTCCATTTGTAAGCATGACTTCTTTACGTATATAAGGCGCAGAAGCGACGACTTCTGTGTTTTGTTCTACCTTATTTCTCACCGTTTTCCAATCACGAAGATAACCATCAGCACCTGTAATCGTGGCATGAGAAGTCATGCTCAATGTGCGATCACGTAATTCATTACCAAACCCGTTCATTACCGAAAGCACAACGATCAACGCAAACACACCTAAAGCAACACCCGCGATAGAAATGAAAGCAATAAATGAAACGAAATGACTTTTACGTTTTGCTCGGATATAACGTAAACCGATAAAAAGTTCTTTAGGTTGAAACATAGACTATTTGAAACATGGATTATTTACTTCAGTATTATTTTTTAGTTATTATCACTAGATCCCCGATAAAAACATTCGGGGATGACAGGAAAACCCACTGATTTTTTCCAGCAATTTTTATTCGGCAAACTTATTTAAACACTTCATCATCAACAAGTTCTTCAACCAGCGCGTCTGTGACAGAAACAACAAGATCATCAATTGTTGTCAGATCATCTGTTTTTGTTTGCACAGACCAAACAATCGATTTTTCCTGTACATCATATAAATCATTTTTTAGTGGTATCACTTCCTTCGTATTAAACCGTCCACGGCCGACAATTAAGGTTGCAGATAACATATTATCCTCCGCATCACCTGAGTAGGTTTCACCCAATGGCGAATCCTGCTTCGATAGCGCCTTGTCCACCACAGCAAGATAACTAATTAATACCGAGTCAATCGGCATATTATTATATGCATTCTGGTTTGAACGTTGTACGGCAGCGTCCACAGTTTCACGATTGATTTCACTTCTGCTATCGATCAATAAATAACTTGGCGTTGCGGTGACACCTTCTGCTTTTAATTTTGCGACCAAACTGTCTTCGTAAATACGACGAGTCTGTTGACTGTCCGAGATAACAAGAACCATCGGTTGTTTGTATGTCCGTCGTTCAGCATCTTGTTGCATCCAGCTTTGCGTTATTGTGGTGTTAGCACAACTACTCACAACAACACTAACTATAGAAATAAAGACAATAACAACTGTCTTAGCCATAATATTTTTCATACTCATAACAAATGTATCTACACCTAAAATAATTCTAGTCTTTCGACAAACCAGTATAACCCAATCAAGGCAATCAATATTGAACCGGGTAGTACGACAACTTTCCGATAAATTTGTTGCATATTCGAATCAAACAGGAACAAATTAAACCGCCGTTTTTTAAACGCCAACCAGAAACAACAACCGACTGCAATAAAAGCTGCAGATATTACAGCAATTTGACCCAGTTCGACGCCGATATTGAAACTTATTAATGCCACGGTGAAATCATTTTTAGGCATACCAAAATCAGTCAACACACTGGCAAACCCCAGTCCATGAAGTAGACCGAAAATAAAAACTAAACCTAGTCGCGATTTATGCAGTTCTTTCGCAGTCAGATTTTCTATTCCCACATAAGCAATGGATAGCGCAATAAGCGGCTCAACAATCGAAGCCGGTAGCTCAACAAGATGATTCATTGCCAAAGCCAGCGTAATAGTATGTGCAACCGTAAACATTGTGACTTGCCACAATAATGGTCGCCAGTGGCTTGCCAGTAAAAACAGACCTAATATAAATAAAATATGATCCAGACCTTTTGGCACGATATGTTCAAAACCAATAACAATATAGGAAGTAACCACCTCAATAATCGATGCCTGCGCCACAAGTTCAGTTAGTGAAAAAGGTTCACTGATTTTATCCTTTCGCAACCACTGCCACTGCGACCAGTGCCACTGTTCACTTTTTTCATCAACCTGCCTAACCCGAACCGCATTATCACCAAACGCTTCTGGGTAATACCATTGCAATGAGTCGGCTGACTTTGGTAAATATGCTGTCAACTGAATAACACTTATTCTGGGTACTTTGGTATAACCCGTTGGCGGAATAACAACGGATTCAACCTGTAATGGTAAGACCTGCAATGTTTTATTTTTCCAATCTCTACTTTTCAGATCCCCGTTCATCTGGCCAACTTTGAGCATGACCGAATTCAGAAAGTGTTGCTGAAATGTAACAAAAGCCTGCTGCAATTCATCCGCAGGCATCTTGCGTAATACATCATATTTTTCAGCGTTAGGCGCATCCTGCGTGTTTTTATATTTCGCATTAATACCCGTCAGTAAAGCCTCAATACTGGCACGAATTTCAATGCTTATTTCGCGTTCACTATTAACATTAATTTCGACCAATGCAGGTTTAACCACATCAGCAAAAAGCGGCTGGCAAAATAGACCGATTGCCGCTGATAAAATGAACAAACGGATGTTGGTTGTTGCTATGTTGATTATTATGTTGATAACGCCAGGAGCCATAGTTTTACTGCATTATATGAACGCG
>CAZCOZ010000108.1:0-2964 GCA_964500555.1 uncultured Thiotrichaceae bacterium
TGTTTTTTTCATACCGATGCATCGCAGGCAGCTGGGAAAATAGCATTAAATTTTGTTGAAAGTGGTGTGCACGCAATGACACTTTCAGCGCATAAACTGTACGGACCAGTTGGTGTTGGTGCTTTGATTGTCGATAAAAGACTACCGTTATCAAAGTTACAATTTGGCGGTTCGCAGGAAAAGAATTTACGCGCAGGCACAGAAAACGTTCCTGCTATTGTTGGCTTTGGTAAAGCCGCTGAGATGGCTGTTGCAAAATTAGAACAAAGAAGCCAGCATACGCGAAATTTGCGTGATGCTTTAGAACAAGGGTTAAAGCAAATTGATGCAGTAAGTGTTTTTGCTGAACAGGCAGAACGTTTACCCAACACGGTTCAATTTGGTGTGACGGGGTATGATGGTGAAACCTTATTGATGCAGCTGGATAGAAAGGCCATAGCGGTTTCAAGTGGCTCGGCATGCACCAGCGGTAAAACCGAACCAAGCCATGTATTAACGGCAATGAAAGTGCCCGATGTCTTGGCTCACTCGGCAATACGAGTAAGTTTTGGTAAAACAAATATGATGTCAGATGTTGATACATTATTAAAAGTATTAAATGACATTATTGAAACAAATAAAAATTCCTCCGTTATGGCGGCGGCGAATGTTTAACTTTAGACATGCGTAATTGATTTTAGAAATTACCGCATAAATAATACATTAAGGTGATAAACGTGACAGATAAAGCAAAAGTAGTAAATTTAACAGAGCAGCCTATCTATTTGGATTACTCGGCCACTACACCCATTGATGAGCGTGTGGTTACAGAAATGATTAAATACATGGGGCCAGAAAGCAGTTTCGGTAACCCTGCATCACGTAGTCACGGTTTTGGCTGGACGGCAGAAGCAGCGGTTGAAGAAGCACGTAAAAATGTGGCTGATTTAATTGGTGCGAATCCGAAAGAAATTGTTTTCACTTCGGGCGCAACGGAATCGGATAATCTTGCGATAAAAGGTGCAGCGCATTTCAATAAAAAACGCGGCAAACACATTGTTACCTGTAAAACAGAGCATAAAGCAGTATTAGATACCTGTCGCCAACTTGAGCGCGAAGGTTACGAAGTGACTTATCTTGATCCAATGCAAAATGGTTTGCTTGATCTCGACGTATTTGAAAAAGCATTGCGTGATGACACAACCGTTGTTTCAATTATGCACGTCAATAATGAGATTGGTGTGATACAGAATATCAAAGCGATTGGTAAGATTTGTCGCGAACGTAAAATCATATTCCATGTCGATGGCGCGCAAAGTGCAGGTAAGGTTGATATTGATCTTGAAAGTCTTCCTGTTGATCTAATGAGTTTTTCTGCTCATAAAATTTATGGTCCAAAAGGCATTGGCGCATTATACGTACAGAGAAAACCACGTGTTCGTTTAGAAGCGCAGATGCATGGTGGTGGTCATGAACGCGGTATGCGCTCAGGTACTTTAGCGACACACCAGATTGTTGGTATGGGTGAAGCATTCAAAATCGCCAAAGCAGAAATGAAAGCAGAGAATGAACGTTTATTGAAACTTAGAAATAAACTTTACGATGGTGTGAAGGATATGGAAGAAGTTTATGTGAACGGTGATATTGATCATCGTATCGCCGGCAACATCAATATCAGCTTTAACTATGTTGAAGGTGAAAGTTTATTGATGGCGTTAAAAGATTTAGCGATTTCCAGTGGTAGTGCCTGTACCTCGGCAAGTCTGGAACCAAGTTATGTTTTGCGTGCATTAGGTCGTAATGATGAATTAGCGCATAGTTCGATTCGTTTCACTATGGGGCGCTATACCACCGAAGAAGAAATTGATCGTACCATTAAATATGTGCGCACTGCGGTAGAAAAACTGCGTGAACTGTCACCATTATGGGACATGTATAAAGATGGTATTGATATCAGTAGTATTGAATGGGCAGCGCATTAGGCTGCATAATAAAAGGAACAATAACAGACAGTTTTGCAATACAAGTTTGAAAATTTAAGAGAAATACACCATGGCTATTACATTAACTGAACCCGCAGCACAACGAATCAAAGATTTCCTTGCTAATCGTGGTAAAGGTGTGGGCTTGCGTCTGGGGGTAAAAACCATGGGCTGTTCTGGCATGGCTTACGTGCTCGAATTTGTCGATGAGATCAATTCAGAGGACGAAGTTTTTGAAGACGCGGGTGTTAAAGTTATTGTCGATAAAAAAAGTTTAGTGTATCTCGATGGTACTGAACTGGATTACACCAAAGACGGGCTTAATGAAGGGTTTAAATTTAATAATCCAAAGGAAAAAGCCGCCTGTGGTTGTGGTGAAAGTTTTACTGTTTGATCTGTCGATAATAGGTCGCTCGATAATAAGTAGCTTGATAATTAAGTAACTAGACAATAAGTTAAGTCGTGAATACACAAGATATTCTTACAAGCAACTTTTTCGAGTTGTTTGACCTTCCTGTTTCCTATGATGTGGATTTGAATAAAATTCAGAAACAATATATGAATTTACAAATGCAGGTTCATCCCGATAAATTTGCCAATGGGTCAGATCAGGAAAAGCGTTTATCGATGCAGCAAACATCCTGGTTGAATGAGGCACAGGCGACGTTAAAAGACGATGTATTAAGAGCAACTTATTTGCTGAAACTAAAAGATCTGGACATTAATCTGGAAAATGAAACCACGGTTGATATGGACTTTTTAGTGCAGCAGCTTGAAATGCGAGAGCGTCTAGAAAAAATAAAGGAGGAAAACATAAAATCTGGAGGAATTGACTCGCTCGATGAATTAGATGCAATGTCAAAAGAAGTTAAACAATCAAGTGCAGATATGATGGCGGCTTTTTCTCAGACTTATCAAGACAACAACTTTGATGACGCACGAGAATGGATTAGTAAATTGCAGTTTATGCAAAAAGCAAAAAAAGAGATTAATAAAATTATTG
>CAZCOZ010000108.1:3064-7892 GCA_964500555.1 uncultured Thiotrichaceae bacterium
ACGCGAATGGCACTTATACAAATAGCAGAACCGGGCGAATCAACCACCGCGCATCAGCATGAACTAGCTGTGGGTATTGATCTGGGTACGACCAATTCACTGGTTGCGACTGTGCGCAGTGGTGAGGTAAATACATTGCCTGATGACGATGGTACGCATTTATTACCGTCTGTTGTTCATTATGGTGAAAACGAGATTTGTGTTGGTGCCTCAGCGTTGCAATATAGCATTAGCGATCCGCACAATACCATTATCTCTGTAAAGCGATTTATGGGTCGTGGTGTGAGTGATGTTGCTACAGAAGATAGTCATTATTCCTATGATTTTGCAGACACCGACAGTGCTGTACCAAGAATAAAAACGCGAAAAGGAAATGTAAGTGCGGTCGAAGTTTCTGCGGAAATTTTACGCGCACTTAAAAAACGTGCCGTTGATACTTTGGGTGATGAATTAAGCGGTGCAGTTATTACTGTACCTGCTTATTTCGACGACGCACAGCGACAGGCAACAAAAGATGCCGCGCGTCTTGCCGATATAAAAGTATTGCGTTTATTAAATGAGCCAACAGCAGCAGCGGTGGCTTATGGTTTAGATACAGGTAAAGAAGGCGTTATTGCCGTTTTTGATTTAGGTGGAGGCACTTTTGATATTTCGATATTACGTCTAAATAAAGGTGTGTTTGAAGTACTGGCTACCGGTGGCGATAGTGCGTTAGGTGGTGATGATTTTGATTATGAAATAGCACAGTGGATTATCAATGAAGGGATTATTGGTGAAGGGTTTGAGGATCAAAACATAACTATAGATGTAAACAGCCCCACTATTAAGCGTCTGATTATGCAGCAGGCACGTAGTGCAAAAGAAGCCCTGGCTAAAGCAGAAAGTGTCGACATTAAAATCGATACGAATGATATTCAGTGGCAGGGAAAGTTGGATCGCGAACAACTTAAAAAATTACTGACACCTTTAATTAAGAAAACCTTGCTTTCCTGTCGTCGTGCATTACGCGATGCAGAAATAGAAAAAGAAGAGATTAATGAAGTCGTGATGGTGGGCGGTTCAACTCGCGCACTTATTGTACGCGAAATGGTTGCTGATTTTTTTGAGCGTGAACCTTTAACGAGTATTGATCCCGATAAAGTTGTGGCCACAGGTGCTGCATTGCAGGCGGATGTGCTGGTTGGAAATAAACCGGATGATTCAATGTTGCTGCTTGATGTTATTCCATTGTCGCTTGGCATTGAAACCATGGGTGGTCTAGTGGAAAAAGTGATTCATCGCAATACCGCTATCCCCGTTGCTAAAGCACAGGATTTCACCACTTATAAGGATGGTCAAACGGCAATGGCGGTTCATGTGTTACAGGGTGAACGCGAACTTGTTACCGATAGTCGTTCACTGGCGCGTTTTGATTTGCGCGGTTTCCCGCCGCAAGTTGCTGGCGCAGCACGTATCCGTGTTACTTTTCAGGTGGATGCGGATGGTTTATTAATTGTCAGCGCGCGCGAAGAGAACAGTGGTGTAGAAGCCAGTATTGATGTTAAACCATCGTATGGATTAGCCGATTCGGAAATCGAAAGTATGCTACGCGATTCCATCGAACATGCTGAAGACGATATGCACACACGGAGTTTGCGTGAACAGCAGGTCGAAGCCGAGCGTGTTTTAGAAGCGCTAGATTCTGCGCTGGCAGTTGACGCAGATGAACTCTTATCAGTGGATGAAAAAGACCAGATTATGTCCGCACGCCAGAAACTGGATGCAGTGAAAAACTCGTCGGATATCGAACAGATAAAACAGGCAATAAAAACATTAGAAGCGACGTGTGAGGATTATGTTGCACGGCGTATGAATTCAAATATAAAAACGGCAATGAAAGGCCATTCAATTGATGAATATGCCTCTGATTCAAAGTCAGCCGAAAAAGCAGAGGAGTCTTAAATGCCACAAATTATTTTTTTACCACATGAAGAATTATGCCCTGATGGTCTGGTGATTGAAGCCGAATCAGGAATGACCATTTGTGATGTGGCGTTAAAAAATCATATTGAAATAGAACATGCCTGTGAAAAATCATGCGCCTGTACCACGTGTCATGTTTACATTCGTGAAGGCATGGATTCGCTGAATGAAAACACAGAAGACGAAGACGACATGTTAGATAAAGCGTGGGGACTCGACCCTGATTCACGTTTAAGCTGCCAGACGATAGTTGGTAATACTGATCTGGTTGTTGAAATACCGAAGTACACCATTAATATGGTTTCTGAAAACCATTAGGGTTTTTAAAAATAGGGAGAGAACGAGTATGACATTGAAATGGGTGGATACCTTAGATATCGCGATTGAATTAGACGAGAGGCATCCTGATGTTGATCCGAAATTCATCAATTTTGTTGATCTTCGTCAATGGGTTATTAATCTGGAAAAATTCGATGATGACCCCGAGCACAGTGGCGAGCGTATTCTTGAAGCGATTCAGCTTGCCTGGATGGAAGAGAAAGAAGACTGAAAAGATTAAAGCTTGCCGCGAAAGACGCAAAGAACGCAAATGAAAGTTTTTTGTTTTTTTAGCGTTTTTTTGCGTCTTTCGCGGCAAAATAGCCTTTTGCTTTTATTTGTAGGTTGATAGCTTCAGCTATTTTTATACTAGCTAGTTCCCTAAAATCAATGTTTTATTGGGTTTTCTTTACATAATCATGTAAGATTTCCCAGATAAACTGAACCATCATAACCTTAATCATCTCCAGAGTATTATCTCGCCAATGCCTGAAGTGCAATCTACAATTAAAACGATGCAAATTAAAACCACCATCGCTGCACCTGTTACTCAAGCTATCAATTTATTGGGTCTGGATCGTGCAGGGTTAGAAGATTTTTTTGCCAGCATTGATGAAAAGAAATTTCGCGCCACGCAGGTATTGAAGTGGATGCATCAAATGGGCGTGACAGATTTTCAGAAAATGAATAACCTATCGAAAGACTTACGTACCCGACTAAGCGAGACAGCTTGTGTACAAAATATTGAAGTTGCAGAGGATATGCTTTCCAAAGATGGAACACGTAAATGGCTGTTAAAATTACCGGACGGTAATCACATCGAAGCAGTTTTTATTCCTGAGGATGATCGCGGTACTTTATGTGTTTCCTCTCAGGTAGGTTGTGCTTTAGATTGCAGCTTTTGCTCAACGGGTCGTCAGGGGTTTAACCGTAATCTCACCACATCTGAAATTATTTCCCAGGTGTGGCTGGCGGCACAGTTGCTAGAGGATGAAAAGCTGGAAGACGAAAGGATCGATAATAAAAAGCCGCCTGGTCGTAAAATTACTAATGTGGTAATGATGGGCATGGGCGAACCCTTGTTGAATTTTGATAATGTGGTGCGCGCGGTGCGTATCATGATGGACGATTTTGCTTATGGTTTAAGCAAACGTCGTGTTACGGTTAGTACTGCAGGCGTCATTCCTGCAATGGATCGATTAGGTGATACGCTTGATATGCGTCTTGCGGTATCATTGCATGCGACCAATGATGAACTAAGAAATGAATTAGTACCGGTTAATAAAAAGTACCCTCTAAAAGAGTTAATGGCAGCGTGTCGTCGTTTCATTGAAAAACAGAATGCACGTTCCAGAATAACATTTGAATATGTCATGCTAGATGGAATAAATGATAAACCTGAGCATGCTCGCGAATTAATTAAATTACTAAAAGATATCCCAACATTGATGAACTTAATTCCGTTTAATTCGTTCGAAGGCTCAGGTTATCGTACCTCCTCAAGAAATGCCGTGATGCGCTTTAGTGAAATTTTGCATAAGGCAGGTATGACAACCGTGATTAGAAAAACGCGGGGCGATGATATTGATGCAGCATGTGGTCAACTTGCGGGTAAGATAGAGGATAAGAGTCGTCGGCATAGGCGATTTGCCGAACCAAGATTTGGGATGGAATAATTGATGCTAAAAAGAAGAGCGATAACAATAATAACACTTGCATTTATAACAATGTTTTTGTCTTCATGTGCGAGCATGGATGGGAAAAAAACCGCTACACAAAGAAAACCTAACCTTGAAAATGCGGCAGAATTGAATGTACAACTTGCAGTCGGTTATATCCAGCGTAAGGAGTACAAAGCAGCAAAAGATAAATTATTAAAAGCGATTGAGCAAAATCCTGATTACGCTCCGGGTTATAAAACGCTGGCGTATTTATATGCTTTCTTAGGTTTAACAAAAGAAGCAAATGATATGTATAACGAAGCGTCGGGCCGAGCGCCAGACGATTCGAATTTGTTAAATAGTCATGGTGCATTTTTGTGCTCTATTAATAAACTGGATGAAGCACAGGAAAAATTAAGTGCCGCATATAACGATCCATTTTATGAGTCAGCTTATCTTGCAGAAAGTAATGCGGGTAGCTGTTATATAAAATCAGGTGATTATAAAAAAGCGGAGCTTTTGCTGAGAAAATCATTGCGTATTAGACCCGATTTACCGGGTTCATTAATATCAATGGCCGAGGTGGGTGTAAAAACGGAAAGGTATCTTATGGCGCGTGCGTATATTCAGCGCTATCATGGGGTGCAAGCAGCAAGTGCTGAAAGTTTGTGGATTCAAGCGCAAGCGGAACGTGCGTTAGGTGCGAATGAGCACTACATGAAAATTGCACGTCGATTAATTAATGATTTTCCTGATTCGGATGAGTCTGGCTGGGTAGAGGCGCAGGCGCGGAATGAGCAACTCAGACCTCGATGAAATGGTGGATGAAACCAAAAAAAATGGGCTGAAAGACAATATGTCAGGAACTATGTCAGGAGCTATGTCAG
>CAZCOZ010000109.1:0-7872 GCA_964500555.1 uncultured Thiotrichaceae bacterium
GAGGATCGAGGGTCTTAGTTTCTTTTTTTTATCGACTCTAGCCATTATGTAATGTTGTTATTATTTTGTTTAGTTATTGGTTAAGCTGATTGCGCAAGTTCAGTAACCAGTTCCAGTTCAGATACCATATTATCTAACTGGTAATGCGGGCGTAAATGTATAACGCAAATATAGTTACCGGGCTTTTCAGGGTGTTCTTTTACATTTACAGCGGCTTCTCGAAGTGGATATCGAGCCTGCTCTTCCCAGTCGAGATCTTCCTGCCCGGTAGTATATTCAAACAACCAGTTACGCAGGTAGTCTTCACATTCTTCTGCTGTAGTGAATGAACCTATCTTGTCACGTATCATGACTTTTATGTAATGCGCCACGCGCGCGCCACACAATACGTGTTGTAACATGCCGGAGAGGCGTGCGTTCGCTTCACTGGCCTGGTTAGACTGACGTGCGGGTTTGCGTACAGACTGATTGCTATAAAAGGCTGCAAAAGGTGTGTTATAACATTGGCAAAGCGGGATGAGTCCTAAATCACTTAATTCACGTTCTTTTATATCGGTGATGATGACATCGGTAACCGGTTTAAGGGCGATGTCATTGGCGTCGGTATCGAAAGTGTCATGAGTCAGGTCGGTTAGAAGTCCGCCAGCCTCCTGGTTGCGAGGTACGCCTCTTATGTGGCCAAACCAGCCGACATTGGCAAACTCGCGAATTAGGATTGCGGCAAAACCGTAAGCGGCATTTCCCCAGCAATAATTGTTGTTACCCTGTGTCGAAGATTGTTCGTAGAAAAAGATACCTTTGTAGTTACCAGGCGTTTTACGATATGGCTGCCGCATTAAAATGCGTGGCAGGGTTATGCCAATAAATTGAGAGTCTGAACGTTCTCTAAGTGAGCGCCATTTTATATATTCTTTCTGTGCGAAGATGCTGTGTAGATTGAGTGGATGATCCAGAGTTGAAAAATCATCCAAACCAAATAATTCTGGCGATGCACCGGTGATAAAAGGGGCAAAAGCCGCAGCGGCAACTTGTGCGATGCCGCTTAGGGTTGCGATATCATCTTGTGTATGTTTTTGAGATGGATTGTGACTAACCTGGTAATCACCAATGAGTACACCGTAGGGCTCGCCACCCGGTGAGCCGTATTCTTCACTGTATATTTTTTGAAATAGCTGACTTTGATCGAATTCGAGAGCACGTGACATGTCTCGTGCGATTTCAGCCCAGTTTATATTAAGTAGTTTGATCTTAATATTCTTTATGCCATCGGCTTTGTTCGTTAAGTACTGTAGCCCGCGCCAGGACGATTCCAATGCCTGAAATCGAGGGTGGTGTATGATTGCGTTTAACTGATCATTGATTATGTAATCAATATCAGCAATCGACCGATTTATCGCGTCAATGATATCTTCAGGTTCTTTTAACTGGCTAACTTGTGTGTTCTCAGTAAGCCAGTAACTAAGCGCTTTTATATGATCGGTTTCATCCAGAAATTGTTGTGAGTTAGTAATGTAGGGTGACCTTGAGCAAAGGCTGTCTAAAGTAGTGCCGCTGTCTGTCTTTTTATCACTGGACATTAACTTTCTCGATTATTGCGGAAGATGGCGTGGCATTTCCGTTTCCTTATTCAGATAATCTGAATCCATGGGCTGTTCTTGCGAACTGCTATTTTTGTTATCTGTTCAATACCACCAAACGAAAAGGTGGGGTAATGAGTGAAATTGTAGACGTTTTTACTCGTAATTGTATCGTGCAAAGGTCTCTATTAATAATCCATTTATACCCGTTTTACGGTATCGCAATTTGTTGTCTCTGTTTCTGTCAACCTAAACAATAGTTGAAGGATCCTGTTTTTTATTGCAGGTTTAAAGGTCCTTCAACTATTGTTTAGGTTGACAGGAAAGAAAGAGATGCTAATAAGCTAACCTGTCTCTATCCGTGCTTGTTTTTCAGGTGAGTATTGGCAATAATTATATAGAAATCCCGTATCTATAGTTCAGTTGTTATACCTAAAGTATAGATACGGTTTTCGGATTTAACTTTGCTTAGGAATACTAGCGACCATTCTCATTGAAGCGCTAAGCTCTTCCATTTGTAACCAAGGACGCATCCAAGCAACGGCACTGTATACGCCGGGTTGACCGGGAACTTCTTTGACTTCAATATTGGCTTCTGCCAGTGGGAATTTTGCTTTCATTTCAGCACTTGCCCCCGGGCTTGCATTGACATAGCCTGCAATCCAACGATTTAACCATTCTTCAGCGTCACTGGCTTCCATAAAGGAGCCAATTTTGTCGCGTGCCATTACTTTCAAAAAGTGCGCGATGCGTGATGTTGCCATTATATAGGGTAGACGTGCAGAAATTTCTGCATTAGCTGTTGCTGCAGGGTCATCAAACTTTTTAGGTTTCTGTGTCGTTTGAGCACCAAAAAATACCGCATAATCTGTATTTTTGTAATGACACAGGGGTAAGAAGCCAAGTTTGCTCAGTTCTGCTTCGCGACGATCAGTAATGCCAATTTCTGTTGGGCACTTAGCATCTACATCGCCATCATCACTAACAAAAGTATGGCTAGGTAAACCTTCAACCTTGCCGCCATTTTCGGCGCCACGAATACTGGTGCACCAGCCGTTTTCCGCGTATGACGCTGCCAGTGTTGTGCCCATAGCATAGGCTGCATTCATCCAGCAGTATTCATCATGTTCACTTTCTAGCTGGCGACCATCATTATCCAGTGCGGCTTCTTCAAAATTGAATGCTTCTACTGGTTTAGTTGCCGAACCGTATGGTAGGCGAGCTAAAACACGTGGCATGGTAAGGGTGACAAATCGTGAGTCTTCGCTGTCACGGAAGCTACGCCATTTCGCGTATTCAGCAGAATCAAATATTTTTTCCAGATCACGTGGTTTAGATAATTCAGTAAAGCTTTCAAAACCAAACATCTTAGGGTCAGCTGCTGAAATGAAAGGGCAGAAGCCGGCTGCAGCGACATTAGACATACTGGTTAACATGTTTAGGTCTTCGGGATGTCCTGAAAACTCAAAGTCGCCAATGAGAGCGGCATAAGGTTCGCCACCGGCGGTGCCAAATTCACTTTCATAAATTTTCTTGAAGATTTGACTCTGGTCAAACTCAACTGCTTTTTCGAGATCTTTAGTCAACTCTTTTTTACTGATATTGAGCATGCGAATTTTTAAATCAGCACTGGTTTCACAGTTCATAATGAGGTGATTCAAACCACGCCAAGAGCCTTCCAGTTTCTGAAATTTTTCATTTTGCATGATTGCAGATAACTGCTTCGACATGGCATGATCTATGGCAGCAATAGCGTTGTTGATGGTTACTGTCAGGTTTTTATCCCATTTTACAGTACCGTCCATTGCGCCTTTGGTCAGTGTTTTAAGTAGCTCTTCTGTTTCATCGCGTGGCGTTTGTTTGGTTGCAGTAATGGCTTGCTCAAGGAAGCTGACTTCCTCTAGTGCTTCTGCTTCCTGTGCTTGCTGTTCTTTTTTAGCCATTATTTATCACCTTTATCGTTATCTTCTGTGCCGAGTTCGCTCTGTAATGAGGCGAGTGCATCGGTGCTGCTTAATACTTCTTCTAATAAACTCTCGAGATCGTCAGATCGATCAGCTTTTGTTAGCAGGTCGCGTAGTTTGTTGCGTGTTTCCATTAGCTTATTGAGTGGATCAACTTTTTCGACGATATTTTGTGGCTCAAAGTCTTCCATACTGTTGAATTCTAGATTGACGGACATTTCACTGCCATCATCTTCTAATGTGTTTTCAACTTTTAGGTTGACCTGAGGGTTAACGTTACTCATTACCTCATTGAAATTATCACGATCGACCTGTGAAAATTTTCGGTCTTTCAAGGCTTTTTTATTATCGACGTTATCACCGGAATAATCTCCCATTACACCCATTACGAACGGAATTTCTTTTGTTTCTACTGCTCCATTAGTTTCTACATCATAGGTAATGTGTACACGGGGCTTTCTTACGCGTTTTAGTTTGTCATGAATACTGTCTGACATAGTTTAGTCCTCTTTAAAATTTTTTATAATAGTTTGGGTTAGTCATCATCATTTGTAGGTATACCTGTTAATGATCCATAGACATCTCTTGCAGATGAATCAGGTATGAGTTCTCTCATTAAGTCGTCTAATGGCATATCACCCCACTTAACAGCACGTTTAAGTATATATGATATAGGTGAATGGGGTTCTGTTTTGCGAAAATACTCAGAAATTTCTGTTAGTTTTTTAAATGCATCTTCACGATTTTTGACCGGGCCAGAAGTTTGTGCTGCTGAATCTGAAGAGTCTGATGCAGTGCTTTCCTCGCCGTCTGAGCTACCGACTTCATTTTCAGTTGATTCTTCCGCTGGTAATTTATATTTGCCGATATGGTTAACGGTGCCTAAACAGTCAGTAAGAATGTTAATAATTTTACTTGTAGGCGGGGCATCGTTGATGCCGCAATGCTCATCTAATGAGCTGCCTATTTTTTTATAGGTGTCGATTGCTTCCTGAATGTCATCGTGAAGATTGATAAAAAATGTTTCACTGGATTCTTCGACGGCGCGCTCTACATCATTATTGCTGAAGCCTAATTTAGATGCCTTATCTAGTTTAGCCTCTTCATCAATTGTTTTTTCGACTTCCAGCGCTTGCTGGTATTTCCAGAAGCTGAACGGACCTGGATCGTTTCCCTGGGTAATCGATACATTTCGGATGGGAGCAATGAGTACGCCATCAGCACCTTCACCGTTCAAGCCGGCAAGAGCGGCGACTCGTGTTTCAACCCCATCTTCATCAGGTAGTGGGTAGATGTTATCCCAAAATTGTTCTATTAAGCCATCAATTAGTTTGAAACCATCTCTTAAGCCCTGAAAGCCGTGTTGTCGAATTAATGCTTCTGTATACCAGCTGGCGATTTCAAGATCCTTGGCATTGTTTTTTAAAATGTCAGGCGCTAATTTAATTATTTTACGCCACTGATCATCGGCCTCAGAACTATTGCTATCGAACATGTTTTTACGTTCAGCAGCTCTGGCCGCACCACGAGCATCTTTTATGGTGTAGTAGGGAGATGTGGGTGAAGGGTCGGTACGAATATCTTCACCTACCGGATTATCTACAGATATCGGCTGTAAGAGATCACTAATTGGTATGATTTCATCTGACGCCATTAGTCAATTATTCCTTTTTTAGTTTTAATATTTGCGCGCTTAATAAGGTAAAGGCTTATGAGGCGTTTAGCAAGTACATTTTAAATGTAATACATATATAGAATATTGTGTTGCTCATGTAAAGGTCTAAAAATCACTTATGTGACTTACTTCAACATTTTATTAAGAAATGCCTACTTATACTTGGAAGATTGATAATCTACAGGTAGTATTTGAGTTAGTTGTGGTATTCAATACCATAGATGTCTACACTAGGGTGATTTTAGAATGGTTTAGATGAAATTTATGTGGATTTGCAAAAATAAATGAATATACATCAACAATTTAAGTATTATTACAAATAGTTGATTATCAGGACGATTTTTTAATGCCATTATTAGTTACAATTATTAAAAGCCCCGCTTCAGCCGATGTGGCTGAAGCGGCAAAAACATTCGAAGAACAGGGTGGTTCACTGGGTAGAGGGAAAAGCAATGCTTGGGTGTTGGATGATCCTGAGCGCTTTTTATCTTCCTGTCATTGTCAGATTAGTTGCGAAAATGGACAGTTTTATATTACTGATTTGAGCACCAATGGAACATTTTTTAACGGTTCAGTGCATCCCATGGGTAAAGGGACTAAGTTGGCGTTGAATGAAGGTAATGTCTTTTTGTTGGGTGACTATGAATTTTCGGTTAGTATGGCAGCGCAAGGCACTGGCGCTGATCCGTTTGCATCTAGCCCGGCTGCGGGACACGTTTCAGATGATGACATTTTCTCACCTCAGCCTTCTTCCAGTGGTTTTGGAGCGCGGGATGATAGCCCGTTTGGTGGTGGCCATATATCCAGTTCTGATTCACTCTTCAGTACAGCTTCAGAAGAAACCGATCCTTTAGCTGCACTGGATAAAGCGCAGGGTGGAGGCGCAAGTGTGCCACAGGGTTTTGCCAGTGCATCATCTGTAGCGAACGATCCATTTCAATCTACGCCGAGTTCTGATCCATTCGCTGGGTCGACGCATTCTGATCAGGCTAACCCGTTAAATGAGCAGGTATCATGGCCGAACTCTGTGCCTGAGAAAAGTGGTGGCGGCATTCCTGATAATTGGGATGATGATTTCTTATCTGATTCTGCATCGGTATCACCCGCATCTACACCGTCGCCACCGCCGGTCACTTTGCCAAGTAGCCCGCCACCGGTTAAACCATCGATGCCTCTAACCGTACCGCCAGTTATGCCAGCGGTAGCAGTAACACCAGCACCAGCACCTACGGAAGTACTGCACGCAACAGGGCAATTCGACGCTAATGACTCGCAGGCTACGTTGGCTTTACAACAGGAAAATGAAAAGCTTAAAGTTGAACTTAAAATTTTGCAGCAGCAGATGAATGCTAAAAAGAATAAAGTGCAGAAAGAGGTTAGTGTGGATTTGACTTTAATCAAAGCGATGGGCTTGAATGACGCGAATTTAGTTGATGAAGAGATTAATCAGATAAACAAAGTTGTTGGCGCGGTGGTCAGAGAAATGGTTACGGGTCTTATGCAGGTACTCGGTTCGCGGAGTTCCATTAAAAATGAATTTAGAATGAACGTGACAACGATTCAGCCTGTGGAGAATAATCCACTAAAATTTTCAGCAAATATTGATGACGCGCTGGAAAATATGTTTATTAAAGAAGGCAATGCCTATAAAAAACCGGTGGCTGCCGTACGCGAAGGTTTTGAAGGCATTGCTGAACACCAGGTAGCAATACTCGCGGGTATTCGTGCTGCATTTAAAGGTGTTATTGAACGCTTTGACCCCATTTTGTTAGAACAGCGGTTTGCTAAACAAAAAAGAAGCAGCATTATTCCAGGTAGCCAAAAAGCGAAAAACTGGGAGTGTTTTCTTGAGTACTATAATGAACTTTCGGGTGATATCGACAAATCATTTCAATATCTCTTTGGTGATGAGTTTGTTAAAGCGTATGAAGATCAGTTGCAAAAACTGACTATCGCTAAAAAAATCAACAATAATAAATCAGATTAGGCGGGATCTTTATGAAACAAAACCAATTCTTAAAAGTAATGGTATTACTAATAGTATCGGCGGCATTGTCTTCTTGTCAGTCGATGAATGCTGCTGTAGGCGGTTACCTGGGACTAGACACAGATTTACAAATTGATTTTATTGTTGATTCGGATATTAACCCCGATGAGCTGGGTGTTGCCTCACCCATGTTTATCCGTATGTATGAGTTGAAGGGGAGAAAGATGATGAAGCATGCAGACTTTATCGAGATTTATGAGCGCGATAAAAAAGTACTGGGTGCAGATATGCTTGCCGTGCATAAGTTAAAGCATTTTAAACCGGGCGAAAACCGGACAGAACATTTTGTGCTAAATAAGGAAACAAACTATGTTGCGCTATATGGTGAGTTTCTAGAATTCAAAGACGCGAAATATAAATTAATTATTCCCGTTGTTGCTAATAATGTATTTCGAAATTCTGTTGTTATACGCGTTTCTGGCAATGAATTGATTTTTGATGAAGCAATAGATGAAGAAGATGAAGATGAAGAAGATAATGATGAAATAAAAAGGAATGCTGAAAAAGCGCAGGGTCTCTCTGAGAAAGCAGGCGATCTTTTCTAAAAAATATTTTTCGATTACTTCAATAAGAGACCTTTGCACGATACAATCACGAGTAAAAATGTCT
>CAZCOZ010000110.1:0-7650 GCA_964500555.1 uncultured Thiotrichaceae bacterium
TTTACTGGGCCAACAGGCGAAAATAATGCTTCCTCTCGATACTTTGTGACTGTTTCTTTACTGTGTATTCTAGATGTGTCAATACCGTTATCACCTTGCCATGAGCCAGCAAGCGCAGCCAGAGGACCGAGGTTTTTCATTATTTCATCACTCATAGTTTCTCCACCAATCTCATTTACGGCTTTGATATAAGAGCTTCTTCTTTTGCCTGTTCTGTTGCAAGCCTCGATAACATGGCATACATTTCTTCATTGCCACCACTATCACAAATCCATTGTTGCTCATCAGTATTGTAATCAAAATGAAAACCGCCCGACTTTGCCGCCATCCAGAGCTGATTCATCGCGCCCTGTTTGCTGAAAATGATTTTACTGCCGTCTTCAAATTCAAGTGTTAGTACACCACCGATTTCATCGTAGTCGATATCGGCATCGCAATTATCTATTGCGTCCTGAAGATCTTCAATGGTTTGTTCTGCTACTTCTCGAAATTCTGATTCATTCATGTACTGCCCCAATATTTTTTGCCGCGAATAACGCAAAAGACGCGAATAGTTAAAAATAAAAAAATGAATTTATCTTATCGGTTTTTTCGCGTTCTTTGCGTTATTCGCGGCAAAAATTTCTTAGCCTTTCATCTTATTACGAATAAGTTCGTTGACCTGCGCAGGATTCGCTTTGCCTTTTGACATTTTCATTACCTGCCCCACAAAAAACCCCATCATTTTATCTTTACCACCTTTTAGCTCTTCGAACTGCGAAGGGTTATTGGCGATAACCTCATCAACGTAAGCTTCAATCGCACCGGTATCGGTAATTTGTTTCAGGCCTTTGCTTTTAATAATATCATCGGCACTGCCTTCACCATTCCACATTGCATCCAGCACATCTTTGGCAATTTTTCCTGAAATAGTATTGTCTTTAATACGTGCAAGCAATAACGCAAATTCCTCTGCACCCACATTGATATTTTCGATTTCAATTTCTTCTCGATTTAAACGTGCGGATAATTCACCCGTAATCCAGTTAGCTGATAACTTCGCATCACCTATTTTATCGACAACAGTGTCGAAATATTTTGATAAGCCTAATGAAGCGGTAATCACTCCCGCATCATAAGCCGATAAACCTAGCTCATCGATATAGCGTTGTTGTTTTTGTTCTGGTAACTCAGGTAGTTCAGCTTTTATCTGTTGGCGATATTCTTCTGTAATAACGACAGGCAGTAAATCGGGATCTGGGAAGTAACGATAATCGTTGGCTTCTTCTTTACTGCGCATTGAACGTGTTTCATTTTTAACGGAATCATAAAGACGGGTTTCTTGAACAACTTCACCACCATCTTCAATCAAATCAATTTGACGTTCAACTTCGATATTAATTGCACGCTCAACAAAACGGAAAGAATTAATATTTTTTAATTCTGCACGTGTACCATATTCTTCCTGTCCTTTAGGCCGAACAGAAACATTTGCATCACAACGGAAAGAACCTTCTTGCATGTTACCGTCACAGATACCGATATACTGTACGATTGAATGAATTTTTTTCATGTAAGCAACGGCTTCTTTTGCGTTACGCATATCAGGCTCAGAAACAATTTCCAGCAATGGCGTACCCGCACGATTTAAATCAATACCAGTCATACCGGCGTAATCATCATGCAATGATTTACCGGCATCCTCTTCAAGATGAGCGCGTGTAACACCAATGGTTTTTGTTTCACCGTTTTCTAGTTCAATATTAACTGAACCTAAACCAACAACGGGTAATAGGAATTGTGAAATCTGATAACCTTTCGGTAGATCGGGGTAAAAATAATTCTTACGATCAAACACCGAACGGTCAGCGACCTCTGCTCCAATCGCCATACCAAATTTCACCGCCATGTATACCGCTTCTTTATTGAGTACGGGTAAGACACCCGGCAATGCAATATCAACTACACTGGTTTGTGTATTGGGTTCAGCACCATAAGCAGTACTTGCACCTGAAAATATTTTTGATTTTGTGGCTAATTGTGCGTGAATTTCTAAACCAATAACAACTTCCCATGCGCCAGACCCGCTTCGATTAATCATGCCTTAAACTCCTCTGGAAGTTGCTTGTGCCAGTCAGTCACCTGCTGATACTGATGCGCAACGTTTAGCAATTTAGCCTCTTCGAAATGGTTACCCATTATCTGCAACCCAACTGGCATGCCATTATTTGCAAAACCAATCGGGACAGACATTGCTGGAATGCCTGCAAGATTAACCGCAATGGTAAAAATATCGGAAAGATACATCGAAATAGGATCATCTAATTTTTCACCAATATTAAACGCCGTTTCAGGTGTTACTGGCGCCATGATTACATCAACTTTTTCATAGGCTTTTTTAAAGTCATCACTGATTAGATGACGTATTTGCTGTGCTTTTAAATAGTACGCATCATAATAACCTGAAGATAAAGCATAAGCACCAACCATAATTCTACGTTGCACTTCTGCACCAAAACCTTCACCACGTGAGCGGGTATATAAATCATTTAAATCTTTTGGATCTTCACAACGATGACCGTAACGTACACCATCAAAGCGCGATAAGTTTGCTGAACATTCTGCTGGTGCAACCACATAATAAACAGGTACTGATAAATGGCTGTTCGGTAATTCTATTTCTATTAACTCGGCACCCATTGATTTGTATTGTTCTAATGCAGCTTTTGTTAGCGCCTCGACTTCTGCATTCATGCCACCGTCCGCATTATCAAAATATTCTTTTGGTAAACCTATGCGTAAACCCTTTAAAGATTTTTCTAAGTCAGCAGAATAATCAGGTACATCTTTTTCAATACTGGTGGAATCTTTTTCATCAAATCCCGCCATCGCATTTAATAGCAAAGCACAGTCACTCGCACTCTGCCCCATTGGTCCGGCCTGATCTAAACTCGATGCAAAGGCAATCATACCGAAACGCGAAACGCGACCGTAAGTTGGTTTTAAGCCTGTAATACCACAGAAAGCAGCAGGCTGGCGAATAGAACCGCCCGTATCGGTACCCGTTGCAGCTGGTGCAATACGCGCACTTACTGCTGCAGCTGAACCACCTGATGAACCACCCGGCACGGCTTTTAAATTCCACGGATTTTTTACCGCACCGTAATAACTGGTTTCATTTGATGATCCCATCGCAAACTCATCCATGTTTGTTTTGCCTAACATCACCACACCTGCGGCACGCATATTTTTAACGACGGTCGCATCATAAGGGGAAATGAAATTATCTAACATTTTTGATGCACAACTGGTTTTTACGCCATAGGTACAGAAAATATCTTTATGCGCAATTGGTACGCCGGTTAATGCCGGCGCATTGCCTGCTTTTAATTTTTCATCCGACTCTTTTGCCTGCGCTAAAGCTTGTTCATCACAAATAGAAATAAAACTGTTTAATTTTTTATCATTGTTATTAATACGGTCTAAAAAGTATTGGGTTAATTCAACACTGGTCACTTCGCCTGCCTGTAACATGGCAGATAGTTCTGTCACCGTTTTTTTATGGTAATCACTCATTCAGATAATTCTCAAATTACACTTTTAAATATTTTTATTTGTCTTTGATCTATTTTTCTTTTTTAACAGTCTTACTCAATAACCTTCGGTACTAAATAAAGTCCATCTTCCGTTTTCGGTGAAATCGCCAGAAAATCATCTCGTCTATTTTCAGCCGTCACGATGTCTTCACGCAAACGTTGCACTACATCAAACGGATGTGACATAGGGGTTACACCCGTGGTATCAACTGCATTCATCTGTGCAACCAAGTCGAGGATATTGGACAGGTTCGTTGCATACGACTGAAGATCAGATTCGGCAACGTCCAATGCAGCTAATTTTGCGATTTTTTTGACTTCGTCAATCTCAATTGACATACAGCACCTCTCACCTTCAACAGGTTAAGCTGAAAGTTAAAATAGATTCTAAAATAAGAGGCGAAAATTAGCATATTTTGGGCTTGCTGTCCCTGCTGAAACAGTGAATACATCAACTCAGCACCCCAACTCGCTAAACGTTTTTTATATTGTCATCCCCGAATATTTTTGTCGGGAATGGCAAATTCATCATTCGGAACAATAGCTAATAACCTGCCTCAAAATATTTGATAAATATTCTCAAAACTGGGCCACTATCTTAGCGATAAACCTTGCTAGACAGCGGTCTGATTGCTACAGTACGCGCAATTCGTCGTTAGATTAGTGGCAATCTCTGTAAAACACTCTATATTCAGTAAATAACTAGAATAATCGACATAAAACAATAATTTAAGACACACCTTCGTCTAAGTTTTAACTCAATATTGAAGGCTGTCTTGAATGCATAATTATAAAAGGGCTACACACACATGATTTTGAATCGTTTCCGGGGAATGTTTTCCAACGATTTATCAATCGATCTTGGTACTGCCAATACATTGATATACGCTCGCGGTCGAGGCATTGTGCTCGACGAACCTTCTGTTGTCGCCATCCGTCAGGATCGTGGCCCCGGCGGCCCCAAAAGTATCGAAGCCTTTGGTAAAAGTGCGAAAGGCATGCTTGGCCGCACACCACAAAATATTACTGCTATTCGCCCTATGCGCGATGGTGTTATCGCTGACTTTAATATTACTGAAAAAATGTTACAGCACTTTATCCGTTCGGTGCATGAGAGTAAATTTCTACGACCCAGCCCTCGCGTATTAATTTGTGTGCCCTGTGGCGCAACGCAAGTCGAACGTCGTGCTATTAGAGAATCTGCTGCAGGTGCTGGTGCGCGTAAAGTGTATTTAATTGACGAACCGATGGCCGCTGCAATTGGTGCTGGTATGCCAGTAGATGAACCCCGTGGTTCAATGGTATTAGATATTGGTGGCGGCACATCCGAAGTCGCAGTTATCTCACTCAACGGTATTGTTTATTCTGCTTCAATACGCGTTGGTGGCGATAAGTTTGATGAGGCGATTACCAACTATGTGCGTCGCAATTACGGCATCCTAATTGGTGAAGCCACTGCGGAAAAAATAAAACACACGATCGGCACCGCTTACCCAGGTAAAGACTTATTAGAAATTGAAGTGAAAGGTCGAAACTTATCGGAAGGTATTCCTCGTAGTTTCTCACTCAATAGCAACGAGATTCTTGAAGCCTTGCAGGAACCACTACACAGCATTGTCAGTTCGGTAAAAATTGCACTGGAACAAACCCCACCTGAACTCGGTGCAGATGTTGCTGAACGCGGCATTGTATTAACAGGCGGCGGCGCTTTATTGCGCGACCTGGATCGTTTGATTATGGAAGAAACCGGGTTACCCGTGGTGCTTGCCGAAGAACCTCTTACTTGCGTGGCACGCGGCGGCGGTCGCGTGTTAGAACTAATCGATCAACACGGAGGCGATTTCTTCGCTGTCGAGTAAGTTAATAAATGCGAAGAATAAACGCAACAAGTAAACGCGACAATGGGGACATACCTTATTGTTTGCGATTATTACCCGCATCATGCACCACCCATAAATGTTTACCTCACTCTGCATTTCCAACTAGCATGTTTTTGTAAAATAAATTAGGTTAAGCAACAACATGCAAACGCTCTTTATTCGTGGCCCTTCCATAACCATACGCATGGCCGCACTGGTTATTGCCTCTATTGCATTAATGACGATTGATCATCGTTGGCAATCATTAGAAATAGCGCGTAGTACAGTCTCCAGTGTTTTGTACCCCATACAATACACCATTGATCTACCCATTCGGCTTTATTACTGGGCAGATGAAACCTTAAGCAGCCACCAAACCTTACTCGAAAAAAATCGTGAATTCGAAGCGCGCCATCTGGAAAATCGTGTCCAGTTACAAAAATTAAATATCATCGAAAAAGAAAATGGCCGCTTACGCCGTTTATTAAGTGCAACCCCTAAAACCACTGAACGTTTATTAATTTCAGAAATTATTGGTGTTGATCTTGATCCTTATCGTCACCTCATTTTAATTAACAAGGGTAGTGTTAACGACGTCTATCAGGGACAGCCTATTATTGATTCAAAAGGCGTTATGGGACAAATTATTCATGTTGCTGCACGCTCATCAACAGCCATGCTTATTACCGATGCCAGTCATGCTATACCGGTACAGATAGATCGCACCGGTCATCGTGCAAATGTATTTGGCACCGGAAAAACAGATCATCTCGATTTGCGCCATTTACCACATAATATTGATATCCAACTTGGCGACATGTTAATTACCTCCGGTCTTGGCGGCACCTTTCCACCTAACTATCCAGTGGCACGTATTACTAAAATTGAACACGAAGCGGGAGAACCTTTTACTACCATTGAGGCTACACCGTTAGCGAAACTCGATGAAACGCGAGAAGTATTACTCGTCTGGCGCAATAAAATTATCGATGTTAAAAGCAGAGATGTTAAAAGCGACACTGAAAATGGCACTGAAAACAATAGTCAAAACAAAAACGATATTTCCTCTTCCGAAAAAGAGTCACCTAAAACAGAAAAGACAGAAACTTCAGAAAAAACAGCAGATGAGAAATCAACAACTAAAAAGAAAAACACAGAACAAAAAACCAGGGAACAAATAAAACCACAGACAGGAAAAAATAAAAAATCGGCTGAGCAGCAACGAGGCGATGATGAATAAAACCTTACGCCTCGGTTTAATTACAGCACTGCTGGCTTTTATACTAGCAATCATACCGCTGCCAGACTGGATTGCTGAATTCAGACCCGAATGGGTTACATTAGTATTAATTTACTGGACAATAGCATCACCTGCAAAGGTTGGCGTCACCGTCGCCTGGTGCGCGGGTTTACTGCTTGACGTTAGTTACGGCACCTTAATTGGGCAACATGCTATCGGCATGGTACTGGTTATTTATGTTATTCACATGCAGCATCAACGTCTGCGAGTTGCATCATTACTGCAACAGGCGTTGCTTATTCTGCTACTCATTTTTGTAAAACAACTCATCATATTATGGGTGAATGGTATGTTAGGTCGCGCACCTGATAGCTGGCTTTATTTTATGCCAACCATCACCAGCGCACTATTATGGCCATGGATACACTTGATTCTACGTGACTTACAACGCAAATTTGGTACCCGAAAGCAGTTTCAATTTTAAGAGAGCTCTTCCTCTGGCACACCCTGCCACAACATTTCATAACCCAACTCATAAGTTGCATCACAGAACTTAACTAATTCTGAAAATTTTTCTTTGAAAGCTTCATCAGCATGTGATTTTTCATGTTGATCAAATGATTTCCAGTAAGTAACAATGGCTATCTCGCCCTGCTTAATTTTTGCGGTTACTGCATCGTCTCCTGGCACATCACCAACGCTTCCTTCATCAGAAATAAAACCTGAATATTTAAAAACCTGACCGGCAATAAAACCGCCCTCATCATTACCATAGGTATTTTTTACTACATTACACATTTCACCCATGGTAAGTTCTACATCTTCGGGAGTAACCCCGTCTTTTAAATCAACAACATTAAATAACATGACACAACCGTATGGGATTTCAATGGGATCAAACATAATTACTCCTGTATTTTTTATTTTTGAATAATAAATTAACCGACTTAATTAGCCAGCTTACTAAGGGCAATAG
>CAZCOZ010000111.1:0-7628 GCA_964500555.1 uncultured Thiotrichaceae bacterium
AAAAAGGACTGCTTCGTCTTGGCCGAGGAACAATACAAATTATTTCGCCTCAACTACTTTCTGATATAGCTAAAACGTAAAGTTTAATAAGCAATCTAAAATTATTTTTACCGCGCTTTGGTTGATGTAATTAACACGACTTATCGAAATGACAATGGCCATGCTAAGGCAAAAGAAATTGACTTTAATTATGTCTTGTACGATAACTTCAATATCGCAATAACATCAGCACTTCTCGTCGTTATAATAGTGCCTTTGTTATACAGGCGTATGATGAAAGGGTAGGTTGATGGTGGCTGTGAACGTCTATTGTTTAGCCAATTTTCTAGACCTGAAAACATATCTAAAGGTAAGTTAATGATTGAACCTGGGAAGTAAAGTTGGAATATGATGAAAGCCATTGCAGACGGATCAGTGTCTTACATGTATAGGTTGCACAGGTAAACTACAATAGCTGCTCAATTTCCTTATTAAAAATCCTCTCATATGCTTGTGTGCACGTTTTACAACAATCCTTGAAATATACATTTATACTTGGACGCCCAGATTATGGGCGTCCAAAGAATAAGTAAATATTACCTAGGAAATACATCAACTAAATCAATACGTTAGTAATCATGATTTCAAAAAATAGTGTAAATTTTAAATTTTTTAGCAGGTGCTGTACATCTGATCATGTATTCCAAGAAAAAATGTAAAATAAACACCCGATTGCGTATTTTACAATTTAAGTTAGGAATAATGTTCAAAATTCTAACCGATATTATGACAATCATCTAAACAGATGGTAAATCACTTAAATTCGCAGAAAAAACATTAACAGATGTTGATTAAATGCATCAGTTCACCACTAAACAGACATAAGGGGGAATTTACTAAAGTCGAAATAAACGTACAAAGGCGACATTGATAGAATGGACTCTGGTCGTTATAACTGGTAAAACTTACAAAATTAGATGCGGTATACTCATTGATAAATTAAGCGTTAGAGGCAGAGATATTCAAATAGAGCAGGGCGGCTTTTGACTTTGACAATGGTTAAAAAGGGTGTTTACACTTCCTATACTTTTGAGTTCTAGACGCAACAAACAAGTCGCTACAATTTCAAAAACATCCAACCATCACCCATTCTCTTTGCGACCTGCTCAGCCGCAGAGGGTGAGACTAGGATATCTTTCATGAGCTTGATAGGATCGCCCGAATCAGCAAGGTTCGCCATGCTTTTTGCGCAGGCTACAATATCTAAATTATCATAACGTTTTGCTAATAATAAAATACGCTCAGCGTGCATAGATGTTTTTGTATCAAGTGCCTTTAAGCCATTTTTATGAGCAACGATTTCAACACTAAAAAATGCATCATTTTCGTGTTGTACTAAAAGTGTTTCGATGTGATTGATTGTGGTATCAAATTTCTCAGGTTGATATTGTGACAGGCTAATAACAACGCGTTTATTGTCACCAACTGCAGTGCTAATCTTATCTGGGCTGATTGCTTCAGTCGTTTTAATCAAATTTTTTGCCAGATTTAGATCGTGATTGTTTTTAATGGTCGGTATTAATAAAGTGACCGTTAGTATTAGTACGCCGATGCCGGCGACGAGTGATCGTTGTTTGCTGATAAAGGCAGTACAACTAAATGGTTTTGTATTGTTTGCTTGATAGGAAAGATCAGAGTAGGCAAGCTGTATCTTTTCTTTTAAGGCGCGCGCATCGCTGATGCGTTGTGCTAGTTCTGTATCGTGTTGTTTATCAAATAGCAGACGAGCGCGTTCTTCGTTATCCAGTTCGCCATCGATATAAGCACTGAGGTGTTCATCGGAATAGTGGTTTTTTTCTTTCATGATGGGTGTGCCTTTATACTACCTTGAGTCTGTTTTTATGTGGATGAATTTTTTTTGACTCATTTAAAATTTTCTTCAGTGATTGTCGTGCACGATTTAAACGGCTCATTACCGTGCCCTGCGGTATATCTAAAATGCTAGCAACTTCTGCATAAGAAAATTCTTCTAGATCCACTAGTGTTATAACCTGACAATGTTTGAACGGTAGTTGCGAGATAGCCAGTCGTACATGTGCGAGCATCTCATTTTGTCCGTGCACTATTTCAGGTGTATTATTTTCAACCAGTAAAACATTATCGATATTAATTTCGTTCCGCTGCTTTCTATAGAAATCAATGAAGCAGTTAGACAGAATTCTAAATAACCAGCTATCGAGTGTTTCGATATCTTTTACCTTGTCGACACTGTTTATTGCCTTAATCACCGCTTCCTGAACTATCTCATCTGCAATATCAACACGGTGCGACCACGCATACGCCATGCGAAATAATTGTTCACGACTGCCTTTCAATCGCTTGCAAAGTTTACGTTGCTTTGTAGAGAGTACCAGTAAATTTTTGATTGAACTCAAATTATCCTCCGTAATTACAATCTATAAGACGCTTTCATACAGAAATATATTCCATTATTTTATTTTTATCCTCATAAAATTCACTTGTTTATGCGCTGTAAGTAATTTTATCCAAGCCTATGATTAAGTTAGATAAATTCTAACATCTGGCGATTTTATCAATAATTACAAAAGGTTATAAAGGAGCTTTTTGTGCATTCATGATGCTGCGAACTAATTAAGTAGTAAAAAAGTACTAGATGATGGAATAATTTTAAGAGTGGCGCCGTCTTCTTCTCCATGTAGGTGCATCTGTACCGGATTTTCCAGTCCTGTGTCCAAAAAAAGGGGGTGTGCTGCATAAGCATTTCCTAATTGAATAAAAAATGAGGATAGACATAAAATGAAAACATTTAAACTAACAGCAACGGCGGTAGCAGTGGGCATGTCCATGTCCATGTTTGTTAGTAACGCCATTGCCCATTCAGGAAACTCTGCAGCGGGTACGCCTGTCTGTCTGGAATCCAATATTATGATGGCCGACTCACAAAATGCACCATTCGCAAACACTGGCCCCGTTGACCCGGTGACGGGAATTACCCAAAGTGGTCCAGGTCGAATATTGGAAATGAATACTACTACAGGTGAACGTGGTATCACGGTGTTGAATCCACTGATTGGTGCTAATGCTGGCACTGATATTTGTCCTGATCATGTATCGTGCCCAGGACCATGGAAACCTACAGGAAACACTTCTGGTGGTCTGGACGGTCATGCTTTCTTGACCAGTGCGGCACAACATGCATTAACTGTGCATCATCGTGATGGCACGCCAATCAAGACTAATCCTGTTTGGCCAACATCACCGTCACCTAATGGTGGGGGTTTTGGATTTGTGCCGCGTATATTAGGTAATGGTTTTATGCCAAACGGTAACATCGCACAGACCGTGTGTGATGCTAACTTCTTTAATGCAAGCAACTCTGATCTTATGCTGGCTGGTGAGAGTGGCGCTAATTACAATGCGCCTCCAGGCGTAACAGTTGGCTCGGCTACCAATTCGTCTTATCTATATTTTCCACCTGTGTGGAGCCCACAAGAACGCGCTGAAAATGGTCGTGTCCTAGTTCTCGATCAGGAATCAATGGCTGCTATCGACGAGTACAGTATCCCTACAAAGGGTCAATATGCTAATGACCCTCGATGGAATTGTCCTGCTGGCGTGTTGATTAGTTCTGAAGGTTTGTTCATCAGTATGTTCCACGGTGATGCTGTTTTCGTGGTTGACTGGATGGATGGTATCGACAGACATAGTCGTGGTGTTGGCTCTAACAAACTATTCAAAGCATCTAGACCTTTCAAACTTGATCGCAGGAAAAATCGCTCTAAG
This sequence comes from uncultured Thiotrichaceae bacterium, assembly GCA_964500555.1. GTDB lineage: Bacteria > Pseudomonadota > Gammaproteobacteria > SZUA-229 > SZUA-229. Next base: position 3,784 of record CAZCOZ010000111.1, read on the forward strand.
GTTATTCGCGTGATTGATTTAGCTAATGATGGATCGGGTATTCCAGATGACACGCTGAACTATTATGATGCACCTGCTTTCGATTCTCCTCGACGTCGTGACAATTTACGTGCGATTCGTATGTCAGAAAATGGTAGCTTATTTGGTACTCGTCGCAGTCGCTCAAAAGACTGTCTAAGAGGTGAAGCACCAATGGCGGCACCAAATGCATCAGGTGTAGTGTGTAATCCTAGTGTCTTTCGCCAACACGTCTTTGTGGTTGATCCCGGCGAAAATCATCGCACTGGTTCTCTTGCTCTTGATCCAGGTGTAAACGTTATTGCCGGTGTAAGTATCAACCGTATCTCAGGGCCGGGCTGTGAGTTCATTAACCCTGGTCATACTGACCTTGATGCTTGTGACGTTGAAACATTATATGTAGGTGTATCAGCGGGTAATGCGGGTTGTGATAAAGATAATGATGGCAACCCTGGCCCCGGTCATCCAGCTAATCGCTGTTTTACTCCTGGTGGTACCGTGTATGAGTACTTAATCGACAAAGATCATCAAGACGGTGGCGCACTAGCCGGTGACGGCAGTGGTCTATGTAATGGTGATCCAAATGATGAAGCGGCTAATGCCGGTTGTGCTATGCCAATTGCGCAGTTCGACTTTATTAATCGTGGTGAAGGTACTAGTAGTTTACCTATCGGTGCGGTTGAGACGCTTGACCCTCGTATGGTTATGCACATCCATGAGGCATTCAATCAATAAATCTCACGCATTACCAGCATCAATTAATAGTGCTGGTAGAGATGTGATTGTAAGTTAAAGAGTAAGACCTGGCGGATGGTTTTCATCCGTCGGGTTCTTCACTTACAAATGATAGATACGATTTTTAGCAGCGACACACTTGTGTGAGCTTAATAGCAGAATTTAGATTAATCACATACACAGAGAGTAATTCTATGAAAATTCTTATTTCCGTTGCACTGCTTCTAGCATTGATGGGTTGTGATAATAAAACCTCTTCATCGCAGGATGGCAGTAAAACAACAACTGGGAATAGCCCAGATTATCTAAATAAACCACTGCAGGGAAAAGTTAGTCAGCGTGGTTTATATCGAATGGTAAGAAGTAGTGGAATAGTTGATGATCCTAATACCAATACCGGTAAGGTTGTAGCAAAGCCAGTCATACAACTGGTGGAGTTAACCGATCGTATACCTCTTGTCAAAGGCGCACAAATGTACTTGCAGTATCGGATTTGGCCACTGCCAAATCAGCCTGCTTATGTCGATTTAAGACGTGTGTTGAAACACCCAGAAATGAAATTACCCGATGGCACTGTTTCTACAGGTTCTGATTTTGAAGTTAAAAGAAGAGTTAATAATAATCATGTCATTGTTTATACAGGGTACGGATTTGATGAAGATTATGAGCTGGTCGAGGGCGATTGGGTGTATGAAATTTGGTTCGGAGACGAAAAACTGATTGAACAAAAATTCACCACTTACTGGCCTGATAAAAAAGAGATCGCTGAATTGATGCCAGTACTGGAGTTGGGCAATAAAGTACAGGCGCGTATGCAACAACCGGAAAACCCTAAGCCACAGGAAAATTGGCCACGAGTAGTGGTAGGACAAAAAAACGAAGCACCTGCTGGTGTGCAGGAGGCATTGTCAGACCCTACAACAACTAAACTTTAATGGGTATTAAGTCAATCTAGTATTGGTTATTACCTGATTGCGAATAATAAAGATGAGATTTAGTGTTTTAAAGAATTTATAAATATAACAGGGAGTTTAAAACTTAATTAACTTAATAAATTAAAAATTAATAGAGGTATGAATAAATGAAATTACAAAAATTAGCACCTGTCGCATGTTTAGCACTAGGCAGCCTATTAACCTCAAATGTGAATGCGGCTACGATTTCGTTTTCAGCAGTTGATGATGTGTTTTTTAGTTTTACAGGATTAAACGCGCCTGATTTTGATTTGGCTCCTAGTCAACCACCCTTTTCGGCATCGTTTGGTTTGAGCTCGTTATCTCAATTTGACTCCAGCCTTGGCACTTTAACCGGTGCGTCTATTCATATAGAAGGTAATCTGGAAATAAATGCATTTTTATCGGATGACGGCGAAGCAATTGTTGAGGCTGACCCTCATAGTATCGCTGCGAATTATTCCATATCTATCGCAGGTCAAACCCTTCAGGGGGCGTCATCATGTTCAGCAGGTGGTTTTAGCGACCCATGTATGGATGATGATACCAGTAATGCCTTTATTAATACGACAGAGGTATTTGGTGATTTATCAGGTTTTGCAGGAAGTGGCGGTTTAAGTGCATTTGGTATTGATTTGCTTTTAACACTAGATGGTTTTAGTTTTGACAATGCAGAATTTCCATTCATCGAGTTTGAAATCGATTTTGATCAAACAATTGTTACCGTTGAATATGAATTTTCTCCCGTACCGGTTCCAGCTGCAGCATGGTTGTTTGGCAGTGGTTTAATTGGTCTTGCTGCTTCTGCTATGCGTCGTCGAGTAGCTTCCTAAGTTGACCTATTAAATAATTTTATAGGAAGTTATGAATGAACTTATCGGTCTGGTTGTTTCAGGCTGATAAGTTTTTTGCATTTAAATGATAAGGCGCAATATGGAAATATATTGCCCTGTAAGAACTAAATTAGTATCTGGATTTTCTTATCGAATTATAATCACTGGTAAGTGAAAATGGTGCAGATAGACCGACAAGTGCTTCGATTAATTCAAGTTCTTCATCGGTATGATTTATAACAGGTGCCTGTCGGATGAGATTTTAAGAAGCATACGAGTTTTTAGAGTCAACGATTAACCCAGGATGAAGCGGCTAGCTTGTTAGGCGTTTGTGGTCGAAGTTTTCGCTGTTATATCAATCGCTACGAGGAATCGGGTGTCGTTACATCTGCCGTCCGGCGCTATCAGAAAAACGTCTGGCTATGACGTCCGGTGAACGTATTCGTTATCAACTTAAAACGCCTTATCAAGATGGAACCACCCATGTATTCTTCCATCCGCTGGACTTTATTGCACGGCTGGCCCGCATTAATCCCCAAACCACGCGTTAATCTGACCAGATTCCATGGTACTGGCGCCAAACAGCAAACATCGTGTTTTAGTTACCCCGGTGCATCGTGGTAAAGGCAGTAATAAACAAATTGACCCTGAAATACGGGAGAAAACAACATTTGCAAAAAAACATTGAGCAAAATGACTTGCTGCAAATCGTTGGCAGAATCATGTACACCCTTGATTGTAGAAATAAGATGATTAGCTCTAAATTCACATGGTGATACCAGAGGAATATGATGAATTAAGCGTTAGAGGCAGAGATATTCAAATAGAGCAGGGCGGCTTTTGACTCTGGCAATGGTTAAAAAAGCTGTTTATACTGAAGTGGACCCCAAAAAAGAGACACTAGCCTAAGTGATATTTCTGCTGTAATTTACTCACAAGCAGGAGAAGACAATGAGAAGAAAACGACGAAATCATCAAGCTGGATTTAAAGCCAAGGTAGCCTTAGCTGCCCTTAAAGGTGACAAAACACTCGCGCAATTAGCGGAACAGTTTGATTTGCACCAAAATCAAATTCAGGACTGGAAAAAACAATTACTTGACCAAGCAAGTACTGTGTTCGGTTCTAACCATGAGCAACAACGCCACACCGAAACGCACCTCAAAGATCTACATGCAAAGATAGGTGAGCTTGCATTGGAAAATGATTTTTTATCAAAAGCGCTCGAGCGATGAAATCGGTCGAGCGCAAAACCAAAGTCGATAAAAAACATCCGTTTCCCGTGAGTCGACAATGCAAGGTGTTAGC
>CAZCOZ010000112.1:0-7550 GCA_964500555.1 uncultured Thiotrichaceae bacterium
GTTATACCGTTAAAGTAATGGACTCGAGAAGTCATCTTGCAGGTAATTGTCATACTGAAAGAGATGCTGAAACGAATATAATGCTGCACAAATACGGGCCGCATATATTTCATACGGATGACGAGGCGTTATGGGATTATGTAAATCAATATGGTGAATTTATGCCATACGTGAATCGTGTAAAGGCGACTGTCAAAGATGCCGTATACTCATTGCCAATTAATTTACATACGATTAACCAGTTTTTTTCTCAAAAATTGAATCCAGCCGAGGCGCGCGACTTTATCACCAGTTTAGGGGATAGCTCTATTGTCGATCCAGAAACGTTTGAAGAGCAGGCATTAAAATTTGTTGGTAAAGACTTATATGAGGCATTTTTTGAAGGCTATACAAAAAAACAGTGGGGTGTGAGTCCCGCGGAATTGCCTGCTTCAATTCTAAAGCGATTACCAGTACGTTTTAATTACGATGATAATTATTTTAATCATAAATTTCAGGGTATTCCAGTCAATGGTTATACAAATATAGTAAAGAATATGTTGAATCATCCTAATATCTCAACGATTCTGGATGAAAAAATATCACGTAGTGAAGCGTTAGGGTACAAACATGTTTTTTATAGTGGGCCTATTGATGAGTGGTTTAGTTACTCCGAGGGTCGTTTAGGCTATCGCACTCTGGATTTTGAAAAAATTAAGGTTTCCGGTGACTATCAGGGCTGTGCTGTGATGAACTATTGTGATGAAGCGGTGCCTTATACTCGTATAACTGAACATAAATATTTTGAACCATCGGTTAAATATAATGAAAGTATTGCTTTCAAAGAAACTAGCAGGGAGTGTGGAGATGACGATATACCGTATTATCCAATTCGTCTGGTAAGTGAGAAAAAACAGCTCGCTCGCTATCAGAAACTGGCACTACAGGAGAAAGGAGTATCTTTTATTGGTCGATTAGGGACTTATCGTTATCTTGATATGGATGTGACTATTACAGAAGCGTTGCATGCAGCTGACAAATTTATACAGTGTCAGACTAGTGGGGAAGATGTTCCAGTATTTTTTGTCGATGTACTTTAATGGCTAAAAATAAAAAGGTTGGAATTTATGTGGTTACTCACAAGAAGTACACCTTTCCTAATCTGGAGATATACACTCCACTGCATGTCGGTCGCAGAGGTAAGCAAACTTTGGGTTACGCAGGCGATGATACCGGCGAAAATATTTCCCATAAGAATACGGAGTTTTGTGAGTTAACGGGAATCTACTGGGCCTGGAAAAATGCAGTCAAAGACAATGATTACATAGGTTTTGTGCATTATCGACGTTACTTTAAAGGTCAGCATTTTTTATTTAACGGTAAAAAAATACTCACAGAAAGTGAAATACTCGATGTTTTTAAAACCAGTGACATTATTTTACCCGTTAAGCGAAAGTATTATATTGAGACTGTATATAATCATTATAAAAATGCCCATTTTGAACAGGATCTCATTAAAACTAAAAATATTGTTGCAAACTTATATCCAGATTACCTCGATTCGTTCGATAAGGTGATGCAGGGGAACAGCCTGTATCTTTGTAATATGTTTATCATGAAAAAAGAGCACTTCGATAACTATATGAGGTGGCTTTTTTCTATATTAGATGAATTGGAAATGAGTATAAATGTTAAGTCGTATGATTTCTATCAGAACAGGGTTTTTGGTTTTATAGGGGAGAGGCTTTTTAATGTGTGGGTTACACAGTCGAATTTGAAGAAAAAAGAAATTAAAGTAGTCAATCTCGAAGGTGAGGAATACATCAAGAAGGCGGTGGGGCTACTTAAAAGAAAGCTGCCCTTTTGAGTGCGTGGACTGAGAGTTTGTTTTGAGTGATTTTTCGTTACTGGTAGACTTAAATTTCAGTTCTGTCTAGTGTATCTTGATTTTACTGCTAGAATTAGCGTGTTGTCCCCTTTAATAATATTTGGCTTGAGCGAAAAAGAATAATGATAAAAAAAGGCTTTTTAAAAGGGCATGCTCGCATTTTCAATATTGCGTTACGTTTGATGGATGCTGTCGTTATATTGCTAAGTGGGATATTGGCATATTATTTCTCAGCGGCATATAAGACATATGTTGCTGCTGGCGTACAGGGTGTGCCCGAGCATTACCTTAAGGTTATACTCCTAGTTGTTCTACTGTCAGTTCTGATTTTTCCTTTATTTAATATTTATCGGGTCTGGCGTGGTACATCTACGTTAACTGAAATCAAACACTTAACTATTTCATGGGTGGTTGTGGGTTTGTTATTGACTGGGTTGGCATTTTCTACAAAATCAGGTGCCGACTACTCGCGTTCGTGGATAGGTTTATGGTTTGTATTTGCCTGGATTTCATTGCTTGGTGCGCGTGTGATAATGAGGCTGCTTCTTCGTTATCTTCGTTCAAGTGGGTACAATCATCGACATATTGTTATTGTAGGGACCGGTGAGCAGGCGGCAGTTGTGGCCGATCGATTGCGTCGTTCTACCTGGTTTGGGCTTGAGATTTCAGCTTTATTCGGAACAGATGTAGAAGGCCTTCCAGACTGGTTAAGAGATAAAAAACTTATAACAGATACTGATGCGTTGCGAGATCATGTCGATAAAGCTGGCGTTGATGAAGTATGGATATCGTTGCCTCATAGTGAAGAGGACGTTATCAGAAAGGTGATTAAGGTGTTGGAAGGTAGTTCAGCAGAAGTTCGCTATGTTCCTGATATTTTTGAATATCAATTAATGCATCATTCGTTGTCAGAGATAGCGGGTGTGCCAGTGGTTAAGATTTCCTACTCTGCTATTGATGGTATGAATGGTATCGTTAAAAGTGTCGAGGACTATATGCTCGCATTTATACTGTTCATATTATCCAGTCCATTGATGCTGATGTTGGCAGTAGGTGTCAAAATGAGTTCTCCTGGTCCCATCTTGTATCGACAAAGACGAGTAGGCTGGAACGGTAAGCAATTTACTATGTATAAATTTCGAACCATGCCAGTCGAGACTGAAAAAGAGTCCGGCCCCATATGGGCGAGTGCGGTGGATAACCGCGCGACTGGCTTTGGTTCTTTCTTGCGTAAAACCAGTTTAGATGAGCTGCCGCAATTATTTAATGTACTTCAAGGTAAAATGTCACTGATCGGTCCAAGGCCAGAGCGCCCGCATTTTGTTGAAAAATATAAGGATGAGATTCCGCATTATATGAGGAAACATTTGGTTAAGGCCGGCCTGACTGGCTGGGCGCAAGTGCACGGCTGGCGTGGGAACACGTGCTTGCATACCCGTATTGAGCATGATCTCTATTACATCGAAAACTGGTCGCTTTGGCTGGATATTAAAATTATTATTATGACGGTCTTTCGCGGATTGGTGCATAAGAATGCGTATTAATAATACACTTGGTTCAAAAGTATTCGTTTTTTCTTAAAACTGTAAGGTTTCTCTTACGAAGCTTGGTATTGTCTGCTTATGGCTAAATCCCGTGCTTGCAACCATAATACTTCCACGGAATAAGGACTTAAACCGTACAGGGACATTAAGGATTACTAGTTGCTAATGGATTAGCGTAGAAAAAGGACAGCGGATGCCTGAAATTTACAAGGACTGTAATATCTAGAATGAATGGCTATGGTGTAGAATTTTACACCTGGTAAGGACCTGGAGCTCTAACTTAATGTTAGGGCTTTTTTTATGGGTAAGAACTATACCCGCTAAGAATAAAACTCAAGGAGGAGTGGATGCAATTTATTACCATGAATAGCGGTTCCCGTTATCAAACAGAAATTTATCAGAAAGAAACTTATCAGGGGAAATATACAGACGTTTTATCCGCACAGATATCTGTGTGTTCGTTTGTATGGGTGATTATATTCTGCCTGGTTTCTTCAAATAGTTTTGCTGCAAAACCCGATCTTTTTTTGTTGAAGACATACAGTAAGTCACAAAATGTAACTGGTTGGGTGATGAGTGAAAAGCTAGATGGCGTACGTGCGTACTGGGATGGTCATCAACTGATTAGTCGTGGTGGTAATGTTTTTAACGCACCAGAATGGTTCCTGAAGAACTTTCCGCCCTTTGCATTGGACGGCGAACTGTGGACGAAAAGGAGTGACTTTGAAAATGTCGTTTCTATTGTGCGACAACAACATCCGGATGAACGCTGGTCACAAATTACTTATCAAGTTTTTGAAGTGCCTCATCAGTCAGGCGGTTTATTTGAGAGGCTGTCGGTGTTGCGAGATTATTTAAAATCAACTATTGAAAAACCAGCGCATTTATTAACGATGTCGCAACTAAAAATAAAAGATAGAACGCATTTAGATGAATTTTTTCAGCAGATTACCAATCGAGGTGGAGAGGGTGTTGTGGTGAGAAACCCAGCCTCAGAATATCAAACCGGTCGACTGAAAATGGCGCTGAAATTAAAAACTTATCAGGATGAGGATTGTGAAGTGACGGGCTATAAATCAGGCCGTGGGAAATATCGGGAGATGGTCGGCTCACTGAAATGTAAATTAAAAAATCAAAAAGTGATTAGCATTGGTTCGGGCTTAAGTGATCAGCAGCGTAAATACCCGCCCGAGATCGGCAGTATCATAACGTTTAAATATTATGGTCTGACGGGTAAAGGCTGGCCCAGGTTTCCTGTGTTTCTACGCGAACGTGTGTTTACTACTGATGGCAAATGAGTTGTATCAGCTCCGGTGAAAAAAAACACCAAAGTCGGGGCAAAATACCCGATGGGCTATTGACGAAAAGTCAATTCCAACGTACACTTCCCGCCCGTTGTAGCAGGGCCTAACGATGATACTGCAACGTTGTGTGTCCCCATCGTCTAGAGGCCTAGGACACCGGGTTTTCATCTCGGCAACAGGGGTTCGACTCCCCTTGGGGACGCCATTAATTTTAAGTTTAAGATTAGCGTTTAAGTTTTCAATAATTGACAAAAGTCTTAAACTGGAGGCTGGCCAAATTCGACAGGATTTGTACCAGCCTTTTTCATACCTGTACGATTTAACTGTTCGGTTGTGATTGACAGCAGGGTATGATTGACCAATTTTATGTATTTCGATTCTTTACATTTATGATTATTGTCTAAATGTGTTGTTTTCAAGACTTGTTTTTGAAACTTAAGAGAACCGATTGACCTGCCACACCTTCTGGAGAATGTATTGACCACAGCTGTGCTAGCGCTTGAAGATGGAAGCTTGTTTTACGGCAAGTCCATTGGCGTTTCCGGTGAAACCATCGGCGAAGTGGTGTTCAATACAGCAATGACGGGTTATCAGGAAATCCTCACCGACCCTTCTTACAGCAAACAAATCGTTACCCTAACGTACCCGCATATCGGTAATGTAGGCACCTGCGCAGGTGATGAAGAAGCCAATGGCGTACATGCCAGTGGTTTAGTCATACGTGATAGCGCCATGATAATGAGCAACTGGCGCGGCGAAAAAAGTTTGCATGATTACCTTGTCGAAAATAATACCGTTGCAATTTCTGATATTGACACCCGTCGTCTAACACGAATTTTGCGCGACAAAGGTGCAATGGGCGGTTGTATTATGGCGGGCGAGTCGATTAGCGACGAAGATGTTATCGCCAAAGCCGTCGTTGATAAAGCATGCTCTTTTGCTGGTTTAAAGGGTATGGATCTGGCGAAGGAAGTCACAACCGCAAAATCTTATCAGTGGAAAGATAATGTCTGGAATTTGGAAACAAATCAGCCACATGATGCTCCCGAACAAAAATTCCATGTAGTCGCTTACGATTACGGTGTAAAACGAAATATTCTACGTATGCTGGTTGAGCGTGGTTGTAAAGTAACCGTCGTGCCAGCTAAAACACCAGCAAGTGATGTTCTAGCGATGCAGCCTGATGGTGTCTTTTTATCCAATGGCCCGGGTGATCCAGAACCCTGTGATTACGCAATCGAAGCGATTCAAAAAATTCTGGAAACCGAGTTACCCATTTTTGGCATTTGTTTAGGTCACCAGTTACTGGCACTAGCCTGTGGCGCAAAAACCATGAAAATGAAATTTGGTCATCATGGTGCGAATCATCCAGTGCAGGATTTATCGAGCAAAAAAGTAATGATCACGAGTCAGAACCACGGTTTTGCTGTTGATGGCGATAGCCTGCCGTCAAATTTAGAAGCCACGCATCGTTCACTGTTCGATCAATCGCTTCAAGGTATTCATCGTACCGATAAACCCGCGTTTGGTTTTCAGGGTCATCCAGAGGCGAGCCCAGGACCACATGATATTGCCCCCGTGTTTGATCATTTTATTGAGTTGATGAAAGAAAAGACTTAAAAACTTGTTGTCCACAGATGGACGCAAATGAACGCTAATGAAAAGGACTTTGTTATGAGTAATAATTTGTCTCGACGGGTTATCGGGTGTGCAATGGATGTTAGCAATACATTGGGACCTGGCTTTTTTGAAAAAGTGTATGAAAATGCTTTGTGTATTGAATTTGAGAAAAATGGAATCTATTTTCAATCTCAGAAATTGGTAAACGTAATATATAAAAACAGTGTTGTCGGTGAATATATTACTGATATTATCGTTGAGGATAAGCTGTTACTAGAATTAAAAGCGGTCTCTGCGTTGTGCAGCGAACATGAAGCGCAACTGATGAATTATTTGAAAGTAACAGGGTTGTCAGTCGGTCTGTTACTGAATTTTGGCAAGCCTAAACTGGGCATAAAACGAATGGTTTGGAATCACGATGAATCAAAAAAAATATAAATTGTTTTGCTTTTATTTGCGTTCATTTGCGTTCATCTGTGGACTAAATGGTTTTTTAGATTATGCCTAAAAGACAAGATATAAATAGCGTTCTAATCATCGGCGCAGGCCCAATTGTTATTGGTCAGGCCTGCGAGTTTGATTATTCTGGCGCGCAGGCATGTAAAGCGCTTAAAGAAGAAGGTATTCGTGTCATTCTGGTGAATTCAAATCCCGCCACGATTATGACTGACCCCGAAATTGCGGATGCGACTTACATCGAGCCCATCACCTGGCAAACGGTTGCGACCATTATCGAGAAAGAAAAACCAGATGTTTTGTTGCCGACCATGGGCGGTCAAACCGCGCTTAACTGTGCGCTTGATTTGGATCGTGAAGGTGTCTTAGAAAAGTTTGGCGTCGAAATGATTGGCGCTAGTAAAGATGCCATTGATATGGCGGAAGATCGCGAACGCTTCAAAAAAGCCATGGAAGAATTAGGTTTGGATATGCCACGTGCAGCTATTGCGCACAGTATGGAAGAAGCGTATCAGGTACAATCTCAAGTGGGTTATCCAACTGTTGTGCGTCCGTCTTTCACTATGGGTGGTAGCGGCGGCGGCATTGCCTATAACAAAGAAGAGTTTGATGAGATTTGTTTACGCGGTCTGGATTTATCGCCAGTAAGTGAGTTATTGGTAGAAGAATCTATCTCTGGCTGGAAAGAATACGAGATGGAAGTCGTACGCGACAAAAATGATAACTGCATCATTATTTGTTCGATTGAAAATTTGGATC
>CAZCOZ010000113.1:0-7515 GCA_964500555.1 uncultured Thiotrichaceae bacterium
CGCGTCTTTGGCTTTCTCGCCTCTTCATTTACCTTCACCACTCTCCGCTTCCTACGCTCTATCGCCGCCACATTTGCCTTCACCACACTTGGCTTCCTTAGCTTTATCGCCGCCACACTTGCCTTCACCACACTTCGCTTCTTTGCCTTTATCGCCACCGCATTTACCTTCACCACAAATGCCCTCAGACATAGCAACATTGTAACCGGCACTTAATTCCTGCATGCTAAATGGATTTTCACTTGCACTTACATTTGCTGCAGAGAAAGTTGCAACAATAGCGGCACTTGCCGCAACAGTAGTTAGTTTTTTCATATTAATTTTTTTCATCGTATTCTCCTTAAACATTTATTATGTAACAGATTTTTGAGCTATTCGAACCGAATCTTACCATCTTTATAAAAAATGGATAGAATAAATGCTAAAACTTTTTAGCACTAAAAGTTCATTCGTACATTGTTATTTAATATCAATAATAAAAACGTATTAACCGAATCGAAACAATATAAACTTTCTGCTTAGTGCCCACCCTTTTCTATGGCAGCAATCACCTCCAACTCTATTTTTCGCAATAACTTCTGTGCAGGACTACCCGACGCCATCACACTCGGGCGGTTAAATAGCACAGTGGTTTTTCCATCTCGCTCAATCAAACTAATATGAAGTGGACAAAAACCCAGCATATCAGTATCCTGATTACTCACCTGATTGGCATACCAACCATTACAGAACACCATACTGCGAATTTCAGTAAGCTTATTTTGATTATAATCATCACCCCATTTTTCGGCGAATCGAGTTAAGTTCGCGCCGATATTTGCCTCAAAGACAACAAAAAAACGTGCATCTTCCAGGCTTTTATAAATACCGTCATAGACTGCTGAGACTGGTTTATTAATCTGATGCTTATACACAAGAGCCGTATTTTGTATTTCTGCGACAGACAGCAGAGGTAAAAATAGCAAACAAATTGCAAACCAGTAACTCATCACCTTTTTCACACCATTACTCACTATGACCGTTTTCATCATTTTCACCTGTTAACAAATTAAATTAAGCCAATATTATGCCATCAAATAAACAGCCTGTTACAATATAAGCACACAATTAAAGATACATTGTATATTTTAAGTCTAATTTTAGGAGTAGCCTGTGGCCAACACTGGTAATTATTCTGCAACACGTATGCGACGTATGCGGCGCAGTGATTTTTCTCGTCGCTTAATGCGAGAAAATAGACTATCACCTGACGATCTTATTTATCCCATGTTTGTTATTGAGGGAAGCAATAAACGTGAGGCGATTACCTCCATGCCGGGAGTTGAGCGCGTCAGCATCGACCAGTTATTAATTGAAGCCGAGCAATGTTTCGCTTTAGGTATTCCTGCTATTGCATTATTCCCTGTGGTTTCTCAAAGTAAAAAATCGGATGATGCAGCTGAAGCCTACAACGCGCAAGGCCTGGCGCAAACCGCCGTGAGAGAATTAAAAAAAGCGCTGCCTGATCTTGGTGTTATTACCGATGTTGCGCTCGATCCTTTTACGCTCCATGGTCAGGACGGCCTGGTTGATAGCAACGGTTACGTATTGAACGATGAAACTGTTGAGGTGCTCGTTAAACAAGCATTGTCACATGCTGAAGCAGGCGCTGACATTGTCGCACCTTCGGATATGATGGATGGTCGTATTGGCGCAATTCGTCAGGCACTGGAAGATAACAAACTGATCCACACTCGCATACTGTCCTATTCCGCCAAATACGCCTCAAGTTTTTACGGCCCATTTCGTGATGCGGTTGGCTCAGCAGAAAATCTTGCGGGCGGCAATAAATACAGTTATCAAATGGATCCTGCAAATTCGGATGAAGCCTTACACGAAGTTGAGCTAGACATTAAAGAAGGCGCAGATATGTTTATGATCAAACCGGGCATGCCTTATCTCGATATTGTTAGACGTGTAAAAGATACTTTCGGTGTTCCGACTTATGTTTATCAGGTGAGTGGCGAATACGCGATGCTAAAAGCGGCCTCTGAAAATGGCTGGCTTAATGAACAGGACACCGTACTCGAAAGTTTATTAGCCTTTAAACGTGCGGGTGCTGACGGCATATTAACCTACTATGCCAAGACGGTTGCACAGTGGTTAAAAGACAAATAATATCTTCAAGAAAATTCTGATGAATAAATCTATTGATCACTATGCTGTATTCGGCAATCCAATTTCACACAGCAAATCGCCACAGATACACACTCTATTTGCGGAACAGACAAAGCAATCCTTGCGCTACACCGCTGAATTAGTCGAACTGGGGAAATTTGACCCTGCGGTAAAAAAATTTATTTCAGACGGTGGCAAAGGGCTTAATATTACCGTGCCTTTTAAAGAAGATGCCTGGCGTTGCGCAACAAAGCTAAGTGAACGCGCACGACGTGCAGGCGCAGTAAATACATTAAAAGTAGAAGCCGATAATAATATATCTGGCGATACAACCGATGGCACGGGCCTGGTAAATGATTTAGTTAAAAATCATCAAATCCAGATAAAAAATAAAGATGTACTAATTATTGGCGCAGGTGGTGCAGTCCGTGGCGTTCTTGAAGCTTTGCTCGCAGAACAGCCTGCCTCACTATTAATCACCAATCGCACTAAACAGAAAGCAACGCAACTTGCAGATATTTTTTCTGCTCTCGGCACGATTACTGGTTGTGGTTTAGATGAAATAAATCAGCGTGATTTCGATATTGTAATTAATGGTACATCTGCAAGCTTGAAAGGTGACTTACCCACTTTACCCAATTCGATTTTCAGGAATGAAATCAAAAACAACTGTTGCAGTTACGACATGATGTACGCAGCGCAAGCCACGCCCTTTATGCAATGGTCAAATGAGAATGGTGCATCACAGGTTTTTGATGGTTTAGGCATGTTAGTCGAACAGGCGGCTGAAGCATTTTTTATCTGGCGCGGCGTGCGACCAGAAACGACAACTGTCATACAAACTATTCGACAACAACTCACGCAATCATAGGACAGCAGGTCGAGTTAGTGATAACGCAATCCGCCCCACGGCTACCAGAAGAAGGAATAGCCCACGTTCAATCGTTAATTTGAATGCCTGTTTTTAAGCAATACATATTGTTTTGCTGAATAGGAAAGAAAGGCTTTTTCTTTATCTGTTAACTCGCGAACTTTTTTTACCGGGCTACCCAACCACATATAACCGCCGGTTAAAACTTTATTAGGCGGCACCAGACTACCTGCACCAACCATCGCCCCTGTTTCAACAACTGCGCCATCCAAAACAACTGATCCCATGCCGATCAAACATTTATCTTCAATCGTACAGGCATGCAATATCACATTATGACCAACCGTTACATCATCGCCTACGGTTAGCTTGAAACCACCTGGTGCGAATTCACTATCGTGTGTTACATGTAAAATACTGCCATCCTGAATGTTTGTGCGATCGCCAATAGTAATGGAGTGAATATCACCACGCACCGAACAACACGGCCAAACTGAACTATCCTCTCCGATAGACACATTGCCTGTTACCACAGCAGTTTCATCAATAAATGCGGTAGCCGAAATTTTCGGCGAAAAATTTTCAAAATCACGAATATTATTCATCGTTAAATAATATATAAATTAGCCGCTCTATACCATCTGAATTAATCTATATTAGTGAATAAAATAGAGAATAAGGTAAAATCAGCACCATGAGTATCACATCATTTCAACAATCCCCTTTTTACAAAAAGCTTGGCCTCTACGCACAATTAATACGCCTCGACAAACCTGTTGGCATACTACTCTTGCTTTGGCCGACACTCATCGCGTTATGGCTTGCAGCTGGAGGCTGGCCTGATCCTTTTGTTTTATTCGTCTTTGTCATGGGCGTTATTCTTATGCGCTCTGCCGGTTGCGCCATCAATGATTATGCAGACAGGGAAATAGATGCAAAAGTAAAACGCACCCAACAACGACCACTGGCCGCTGGCAAGATCACTGAGAAAGAAGCTTTAGTCGTGTTTGCTTCACTGAGTTTAACTGCGTTCATTCTTGTCTTATTTATGAATCAACTGACTATATGGATGTCATTAGTCGGCATTGTTCTCGCTGTCAGTTATCCCTTCATGAAACGCTATCACTATTTACCACAAGTTCATTTAGGCGCGGCATTTGGTTGGTCGGTGCCAATGGCTTACGCAGCACAGGCCAATGAAGTAACAGAAATCACCTGGTTGATTTTTATTGCCACCGTTTTATGGGCAACGGTGTACGACACCATGTACGCTATGGTTGATTATGATGATGATATTAAAATCGGCGTTAAGTCTACCGCCATTTTATTTGGCAATCAGGATAAATTGATTATTGGACTGATTCAGGTTTTATTAATTCTTAATTTATTATTGATTGGTCAACGTGCTGAATTAGGCTTGTTTTATTATATCGGCGTCGCCATCGCCAGCCTGCTTGCTATTTATCAACAATTATTAATACATGATAGAGATCGTGAATTATGCTTCCGAGCTTTTTTGAATAACAACTGGTTTGGCTTTGCATTATTTGCCGGTGTTTTTTTGAATTATCAATTTCCGCTTTAATTTTCCGTTTCAACCTTTAATAGGCGCACGCGCTAAACAAAGCACACCAACCTGCTCAACACCTGCCTTCTTCAAAATTCGCGCTAACTCATTAACCGTCGAACCCGTTGTCATTACATCGTCAATAATCAGTACTCTTTTTGCTGATATCTTTTGCACTACCTTAAAAGCACCCTTAATATTTTTTTTCCGCTGCACCGAATTTAAACCCGTTTGCGCCGACGTACTACGAATTCGACTAACCGCATCATATTCAATCGGTATATTTAATTTTTTAGCCATAACGCGAGAGAGCTCAATCGACTGATTGAAACCACGCTGCCGCATTCTTGATTTATGCAAAGGCACGGGTAACAAATAGTCTGGCTTATTGGGTGCATCAACATTACCGCTTTTCGTTGTTTTCACCTGCCAGCATTCAAGCATAATTTCGCCAAGCGTTCGAGAAAAGGTTATCTTTTCACTAAATTTAAACTGATGCACCAAACGGATAACATCATCTTCATAATGTAACGGGCTGTAAGCATAATCAAACGCGGGCAACTTTTTTATGCAACGACCACATAAAACCCTGCCCTCTACTTCAGTTACCAATGGCACAGCACAGCGACGACAACTGGCTTCGTTATAGGGTAGCCCTGAAAGACATGCAGGACAAATTTCAATATTTTTATGATCATCATTGTCCGACTGTGAAATAATCGTCTTATGACACAATAAACAGCGTGAAGGAAAGAGATTCGACAGGAGTTTTTTTGCAAGTTCCATTTTGGCTACGACATCCGTGTAGTGTAAGATACAGGGAATTATATCGCCCTCTACAGAAGAAAACCATCCTATGTCAAAACTACGTAACGATTGGTCAAAACAGGAAATCACTGAGCTTTTTGAGCTGCCTTTTAATGATTTACTCTTTAAAGCTCAATCGATACATCGCGAGAACTTCGAGCCTAATCAAGTTCAGGTCAGCACGCTACTTAGTATTAAGACGGGCGCTTGCCCTGAAGATTGCGGCTACTGCTCACAGAGCGCGCGCAATGAAGCGGAAGTTGAACGCGAACGCTTATTGCCTTTAGACGAAGTCATTGAAAAAGCACAATTAGCGAAATCGAATGGCGCCAGCCGTTTTTGCATGGGCGCGGCATGGCGAAACCCGACTGATAAAAATCTCGATAAAGTGATTGATATGATTATCGCGGTAAAAAATATTGGGCTTGAAAGTTGTGTCACGCTTGGCATGTTGACTGAGCCACAAAGTCTCCGTTTAAAAGACGCAGGACTGGATTATTACAACCACAACTTAGATACATCGCCTGAATATTACGGCGATGTCATTACCACACGCACTTATGATGATCGCCTTGATACACTCCAGCATGTTCGCGATGCAGGGATCAATGTATGCAGTGGCGGCATCGTCGGCATGGGTGAAAAACAGACTGATCGTGTTTCTTTTTTACAGCAACTTGCCAACCTGCCTCAGCATCCTGAAAGCGTGCCGATTAATATGTTAGTCCAGGTGGAAGGTACACCTTTATACGGTGTAGATGAAATAGAACCGTTGGATTTTGTTCGCACCATTGCGGTTGCTCGTATTATTATGCCGAAGTCAGTAGTACGTTTATCTGCCGGCCGAACAGAAATGTCGGATGAGACGCAGGCTTTGTGTTTTCTTGCTGGAGCCAATTCAATTTTCTACGGCGACAGATTATTAACCACTGACAATCCTGATGAAAACCATGATCAACAGTTATTTAACAAGCTAGGCATTAACACTCTCGATAAAAATACAACCAGTAATACAATCAGCAATACAACCAACAACACACCCGCTGAAAAAAACAAAGAAACCGCCCGTGCTTAATTTTTTCTTCACAACCGAAGAGTTTACGTCTTTTGAAAGATCTCAATAAAAATCTTAAAAAAGCACTTACCGAACGAAAAAAACACCATCGTTATCGCACTCGTCGTATAACAAAAACACCACAACAAATAGAAATGACGGTTGATGACAAGCAGATCATCAGCTTCTGCAGCAACGACTATTTAGGCTTAGCCAATCACCCCAGTCTTAAACAGGCGACCATCGAGGGCGTAAAAAAATACGGCGTTGGTAGCGGTTCAGCGCATTTAGTCAACGGACACTCAGAAGCACACCATCAACTCGAAGAAGAGCTTGCAAAATTCACTGGTTACCCGCGTGCCATTTTATTTTCCACAGGCTATATGGCAAACATTGGTTTGTGTCAGGCACTACTTGATAAAAATGACTACGTTTACGAAGACCGTTTGAATCATGCATCACTAATTGATGGCGGTATAGTTAGTGGCGCACGTTTACAACGTTATTTACATAATGACATCAGCAGCCTGAAATCAAAAATAACAAAAATTGCCAAAACTAAAAAAGACGCAACCAAATTAGTTTTAAGTGATGGCGTTTTTAGCATGGACGGTGACATTGCAAATATATCTGCACTGTCTTCACTGTGTAAAAAAAATAACAGCTGGTTAATGATCGACGATGCACATGGTTTTGGCACATTAGGAGCTACCGGCAAAGGAAGCTTGCAGCACCTTAATTTAAATCATAAAGACGTGCCGATTTATATGGCCACACTCGGCAAAGCCATGGGAACAGCAGGCGCATTCATCGCAGGCAGTGATGAATTAATTGAAACTATTATCCAGAAATCTCGCAGTTATATTTATACCACTGCTATGCCACCTGCTATTGCAGAAGCCACACGTTGCAGTTTACAGATCATACAGAACGAACATCGTCATCTACATAATTTACAGGATAATATTACCTACTTTAAAACATGTTGTATCGCAACAGCGTTGCCTGTCGAAAGTAGCCAGACAGCAATTCAACCCATAATCATTGGTGATGATTATG
>CAZCOZ010000114.1:0-7437 GCA_964500555.1 uncultured Thiotrichaceae bacterium
AGTATCCAACGCTTCACGCAACGCTTCGCCAATAAAAATCAGCAACATTAAGGTACCAACTAAAACGATAAACGTGCTTAGTGATATCCACCATGCTTCAATGTTTTCTTTTCCTTGCGCTAATAATTCACCTAAACTTGGCGTAGTTGGTGGCACGCCTAAACCTAAAAAATCCAGGCTGGTTAGCGCAAGGATAGCGCCACTTATCCTGAACGGTAAAAAGGTAATCACTGGCGTTAAGCTATTCGGCAATAGATGATTCTTCATAATCGAAAAATTACTGACGCCCATGGCTCTTGCTGAACGCACATAATCTAAATTTCTACCGCGTAAAAATTCTGCGCGTACGTAATCGGATAAACCCATCCAGCCAAATAAAGACAATAGGATAATCAACAACCAAATACTCGGCTGAAAAATGGACGCGAAAATAATCAATAGATACAACTCTGGCATAGATGACCAGACTTCTATCACGCGCTGCATAATTAAATCCGTTTTACCTGAAAAATAACCTTGCACCGCACCTGCTGTAATACCGATGGCAACACCGATAACCATAAGTGTTAACGCAAACCAGACTGAAATACGAAAACCATAGATAAGCCGGGCAAACACATCACGACCGCGATCATCTGTACCTAGTAAATTCTGGCTCGACGGTGGTGCGGGGTTAGGTAAATCACTGACAAAATTAATGGTGTTATAGCTGTAAGGATTGGGTGGCTTGACCATCCAGTTACCGTTACTGGTCAATCTGTTACGCACAAACGCATCGGTATAATCTGCTTCGGTTTCAAAGTCACCACCAAAGGTTATTTCAGAATAACTTTTTACTATTGGAAAATAATAGTCACCTTCATACTTTATGACTAACGGTTTATCGTTCGACAAAACCTCGGCAAAAAAGCACAGGACAAATAAAATGCTGAAAATCCACAGGCTTACATAACCACGGCGATTACCCTTGAAACGTAACCATGCGCGTTGCCCAGGTGACAAACTTTGATTATTGTTATTTTTCTTAAATAAACTCATGCGTACTTATACTTCTTTATTACTGGTTACTTATCGACAGAATCAAAATGAATACGCGGATCAATCAGCACATAACTTATATCCGCTAATAGTTTTGCGATCAAACCCAATATTGTAAACAGATATAAGGTACCCAACACGACGGGATAGTCACGTTTAAGAACTGACTCGTACGATAATAAACCAAGCCCATCCAGTGAAAAAATTGTTTCAATCAATAAGCTACCTGTAAAAAATGCTCCAATAAAAGCGGCAGGGAAACCGGTAATTAACGGAATAATTGCATTTCTAAATACATGGCGATATAACACGGCATTTTCAGATAACCCTTTTGCTTTCGCCGTTAATACATATTGTTTTCTAATTTCCTCTAAAAAGCTATTTTTCGTCAACATGGTCATGACCGCAAAACTACCAATAACCGATGCAATAATCGGTAATACCATATGCCATAAATAATCCGTTATTTGTTTATACCAGGGCAAGCTATCCCAGTTATCTGAAACCAGACCGCGCAAGGGGAATATATCGAAAAAACTGCCGCCACCAAAAAACACCAGTAAAGTAATACCCAGTACAAAACCAGGGACGGAGTAACCAATCAATATCAAGGTACTGGTTGCAACATCAAAGGCGCTGCCATCTCGAACGGCTTTAGCTATACCAAGTGGAATACAGGTGGAATAAACAATAAGAAAACTCCAGACACCCAGGCTGATCGAAACAGGTAATTTGGATATCACCAGATCAATCACGGATTCATTATAAAAATAACTATCGCCTAAATCAAAACTTAGGTAATTTTTCATCATAATAAAAAAACGTTCATGCACAGGTTTATCGAAACCATAAAGCGCACGTATTTCTGCCAGATGCTCTTCATCAAGTCCCGTTGCGCCCCGATACAAACCACTTGTACCACTACTCGCCTCGCCAACCCCGTGTTTACCTTCGAGCTGACTGACCAATTGTTCAACCGGCCCGCCTGGCACGAACTGTGTTACGGCAAAAGTAATTAACATGACACCAAACAATGTTGGAATCATTAATAACAGGCGTTTTAAGATATAGGAGAACATTATTTATTCGTTAGACCAGATTGTCATTGCGAGCGATAGCGTGGCAATCTTCTTAGGCAACTGCATCACCTGTAGAAGATTGCTTCGTACCTCGCAATGACGCATTTTATTTTTCATTATTTTTTTCAATCCACCAGGCTTTTAACAACCAGGTAGTCGGATCGTAATACAAAGGTTGTGTTTTCGGTATACCAAATTTATTCCAGTACGCAACACGATGCACATTGATATACCAGTTCGGCACTAGATATTCACCCACCAACAACACGCGATCAAGCGCGCGTGAAGCCGTAACCACCTCTTCTCTATCATTCGATTGTATTACTGCTAAAACCAGATTATCAATCACCTGATTAGTCATTCCGGGAATATTATTAGAACCTTTTATTATTGCTGAACTGGAATGAAACATATTCATCAATTCATTACCGGGCGATACGGAAGATGGAAAACTGTGAACCACCATATCAAAATCAAAGGTATCCATACGATGTTTGTATAATGATGAATCCACTTTTCGGTAATTCGTATTGATACCGAGTTTTTTTAGATTATGCGCATAGGGTGCGATAATTCGGTCAAAACCATTTTGAACAAGCAAAATATCCAGTTCGAATATTTCGCCTTTTTTATTTTTAAGTACGCCATCCTGTATCGTCCAGCCTGCATCAGCAAGTAAATCACGTGCCTGAATTAAATTTTTACGTAAGCTATCTGGCGCAATAGTCGTTGCCGGTTTCCATTGTTGAGTAAAAACCTCTGCAGGTAATTGATCACGGTATTTTTCTAACAAGGCTAACTCTTTCCCTTCAGGCAAGCCTTGTGCGGCTAATTCGCTATTGCTGAAGTAACTATCGGCTCGTACATATTGATTATAGAAAAGTCGATCGTTTGCCCATTCAAAGTCATAGGCCAAACTTAGTGCCCGCCTCAATCGCACATCTTTAAATTTCTCGCGCCGCGTATTAAATGCAAAACCCTGCATACCTGCATTATTTTTATGCGTCAGCTCGGTTTTTATAATTTCACCGGAGTCGTAACGCCGGCCATTATGTGAACGTGCCCAGCGCTTTGAATAATTTTCAAAAAAGAAGTCAAACTCTCCTGCTTTGAATGCCTCCAGTGCAATAGTTGAGTCTTTGTAATATTTATACGTTATCTTTTCATAGTTAAACATGCCTTTACGAACCGGCAAATTTTTCGCCCAGTAATTTGGATTTTTAACGTATTCAATATTTTTTCCACGATTAAATTTTTTGACGGTATAAGGCCCACTAGCAATCGGCGGCACATCACTCACTTTATCAAAAGGTAAGTCGCCCACCCACTTTTTTGAAAAAATCGGAATTTCTCCAACAATCATATGTAATTCACGATTTTTATTTTTAAAGTCGAAACGCACCGTTAAACGATCAATCACTGTCGCTGATTTTACATCTGCATAATAAACACGAAACTGCGGATGCGAAGTTTTACTCATCAAAGTATCAAATGAATATTTAATATCTGCTGCTGTTATCTCGTCACCATTCGAAAAGCGTGCTAGAGGATTTAGGTGAAACGTCACCGACAAACCGTCTTCGGCCAAATAAAAATTGTCCGCAATCAAGCCGTATACACTAAATGGCTCATCCATGCTTTTTTCTAGTAAGCTTTCAAAAACCAGCAAGCCTAAACCACCCGCTGAAATGCCTTTGAGTAAATAAGGATTCAAACTATCAAATGTACCCAGTCCCATCATCGTCAACTTTCCCTGTTTTGGTGCTTTTGGGTTGGTGTAGTCGAAATGGGTATAATTTTCCGGATATTTTGGCGGGTAACCCATCCCCATTGCAGGCAGGGCATTTGTGTTTAATGGCAGGTAACACAGAATTAAAAAGGCTATTTTAAATTGTATATTGAACAATCGTTTTAACATGTACGTAACTTGGTTTTGTGGTTACCGATAAGATTATTTAGTAGTTGCATTTACGGGTATAATCCGCCTAACATGTGCCAATTGAGTTTACAGCACAGGTCGACAGCAGGCCAATAGTAACTGGTTAAAATAATCGACTAATAATACCCACTAATAATATCGACTAAAGAGTATCAACTAATAGTGATGGGCAATAATAACTACCGTACCAAACAAATGAATCAGGGGAAATAAAAGATGGGCTTTTTAACTGGCAAACGTGTATTGATTTTTGGCGTAGCGAGTAATCGCTCAATTGCCTGGGGTATTGCACAGGCAATGCATCGCGAAGGCGCGGAATTAGCTTTTGCCTACATGGGCGAACGCATTAGAGAGCGTGTGGAAAAACTTGCCGGACAATGTGATTCAGATATCGTTGTGCCCTGTGATGTTGAAGACGATGAACAAATCGAAGCCGTCTTTGAGCATCTTGATGATTACTGGGATAGCCTTGATATCATCGTTCACTCTGTTGCATTCGCGCCCAAAGAAATGCTCGAAGGCGATTATCTCGACAATCTTACCCGCGATGGTTTTAACACCGCGCACGACATTAGTTCATACAGTCTTGCGGCAATTGCAAAAGCCGGTCGTCACATGATGCAAAACCGTAAAGATGCTGCGATTATCACCATGAGCTACCTTGGTGCCGTACGCGCCTTCCCTGGTTACAATGTTATGGGTTTAGCAAAAGCCAGTCTTGAAGCAAATGTACGCTATTTAGCACACTCACTTGGCGCGGAAGGTATCCGCGTTAACGCAATTTCAGCCGGCCCAATAAAGACACTTGCAGCTAAAGGCATTACTGGTTTTAATAAAATCATCAAGCATGTTGAACAAAGTGCACCTCTGCATCGCAACATAACGATTGAAGAAGTGGGCAATGCTGCCGCATTTCTTTGTTCACCGCTGGCAAGTGGTATTACCGGTGAAGTCCTTTATGTTGACGCTGGGTATCATACTGCCGGGCTTATGGGGAACACTGACGAATAGCCCTTCCTGTACTAGAAAATAAAACACTCAACGCATAATTATTCTTCTTAATTATTCTTCCAGAATGCGAGTATTTGTATCTATGTCTGCATGACTTTTTATTAGGTCTAACGCACCGGTAAATTCGCGCACGGCTTTATCAGAAATAATTTCACGCTCCACTAAGTCCAGTTTATCTTTAGCTGTTACTTCCGCAATATTTACTTTCTTTAATACCACAATGGCAACATCACCTGAAAGCAAGTCAACCATTTTTAAATTTGGTTTATCACCTTCATTGATCGGCATATCAAAAGTATTACTTAAGATTAATGGATCACTTACTCGGGCGTTTTCAGCTCGTGCCAGCGATTTTATCTCAACCACATCAACACCCTCTGCCTTTACTGACTCAAGTGTTTCGCCTGATTCCAGTTTCGTTTTAACGGCTAATGCTGCGGCTTTTGTTCGTTCATGCCCCTTTTGAGCTTTTAAGATATTCTCAACTTTAGATTTTACTGTTTCTAGCGGTATTACCGTTTCTGGCTTATGTTCATTGATACGTAAAACAGCAACGTGTGTCGGACTAATTTCAATAATATCACTATTGCTACCTTGTTCTAAGACCAAAGATGAAAAGGCGATGTTCCTGATTTTTTGAATAGCGGCAATGCCTTTACCATCAGCACGAGAAAAATGCTCACTGGTGTTAACGTCCAGGTCGAGTTCATCTTTAATCACGCCCAGACTGTCAGGATTTTCATAAGCAAGAGAAGCCACACGCTCACTTAAATCATAAAACGCCGATGCCACCGTATCCGCTTTCAACTCGTCTTCAAATTCATAACGTTTTACTCCGATCGGTGTAATTACTTCGGATCGAATGTCATCCAGTTTAATCAAATGAAAACCAAACTGTGTCGTCACTATGTCACTAAGTGCGTCTTTCTCTAAAGCAAATAATGCTTTCTCAAAAGGCTTAACCATTTCACCTAATCCCACCCAGCCAAGATCACCTGATTCTGCGGCTGAACCAGGATCCTGAGAATATTTTTTAGCCAGCTCACCAAAATCAGCACCCGCTTCTAATTCACTACTTATCGAATCCATTTTCATCGCCGTCGCGACATTATCATCTGATGTTTTTAGTAATATATGTCGCGCTTTACGCTCTTCTCGTCCTTGGGCGCTGGCAACATAATCATCATACATTTTAGTTATCATCTCTTCATCGATTTCGACATTCTCTGCTAAATCTTCGGACTTGATTTCGATATAATCCACCGACACTTTTTCAGACGTCATGAATCGCTGAGGATTGGCTTTGTAAAACGTCTGTATTTCATCCTCTGTTGGCGAGTAACCCGCAGAAAAATGTTCTACATTAAAAACCACTGTACTAATGTCACGCGTTTGCCCTTCTAACGAAGCAAGACTATTTACTTCCTGTTTTGTGGCAAAACTGGTGTTCACTATCGCGGCTTTTACCTGCTGCATCCTCAATTCACTTCTCAGTGATTGTTCATACATTGGCACGCTCATTCCCAAAGAAGAAGCATTGGCTTCAAAAAGTTCACGATTAAAAATGCCGTCTTGTGTGAAGAGCTGTTTTATTCTTGCAGACAAAAGGCTATCTGAAACTCTGTACCCTTTAGCGAACGACTCAGTTTCAAGTAATCGCTGATTAATCAATTGCGTTAATATCGTTTCTCTTAACACATTTTCTTCAATCGGTAATTTACCGCCGTATTGCCGCGTCAGTGTTTGACGTTGCCTGGAAACAGTCCGTTCAAATTCATTCGCGCTGATTTCAGCGCCATTTACTTTTGCCGCATAACGAGGACCACCTTCATTAAGGTACGATTCAATGCCCCAAAGCGCGAAAGGCAAACCAATCAAAATAACAATGGCGATGCCTAGCCAACCTTTAATACGATCATTAATAGCCTGTAACATAATGTCTTCTACTTATTGAGTTTTATTAAGAATTAATTTTGTGCGAGATTATACCTAAAACATCACATTTATGAGATGTTTTCGTCATGATTAAGCAACAAATTATTGATTAAAAGCATTACTAGTAAGTTGAGCATGCCTGTTTGATGTGAATCTATTTGAGGTAAATCTGAATGTTAAATATTGAGCTAACATTTCTCAGGAAAAATATTTTCAAACATCAAATACAATGTTCGCTCAAATTTTATACAATATTGCTGTATCGCGATTAATACAGCCGGTCTTAAATTGGCGGACCGGACGGATCATTAGGCGCTTCCTGCGCCTCACCGAAGGCTCACTATGCTCGTTTAAATTTGTTCCTGACAAATTTATCGAACCGTTCGAATCCGTCGTGCTCTTACGCTATGTACCTAGCTTGCTGACGGACGCGGT
>CAZCOZ010000115.1:0-1794 GCA_964500555.1 uncultured Thiotrichaceae bacterium
CGCCGCCTGTTAAGCATTTGCTCATCAATAACAGGCATTATCATACAACGTGAACTCGCCCTTAAAGAGTCACGTGTAGACCGCAAAAGACTTACTGATAGCCAGCAACAATACCGTTCTTTAGTCGACAACTCTGCTGATGCTATTTTTTTACATGATGACACGGGGAAAATACTGGACGCCAATCAAACGGCTTGCGACAACCTGGGCTACACACACAGCGAACTCTTATCAATGACGATTGATGACATAGAGGTTAGCAAAAAAGAATTCAATGACTTTTCGGAATTTTCCAATAGCTTGAGCTTTGATAAAACATACGACATTGATGGTACATTGCAACGTAAAGACGGTAGCGAATACCTGGTAGAAGCCAGAGTTCGTCGCTACATGTCTGACAAGCAACCATTAATCGTCGCTTTAGTGCGTGACGTGACTGAAAGGAAAAAAATAGAAAAAGAAATATTAAGAGCAAGAAAACTGGATTCAATCGGACTCTTTGCTGGCGGCATCGCTCATGATTTCAATAATTTGCTTGGCATCATTCAGGGCTATATCGATCTTGCTAGTCGCAGCATGATGAGCTCGCCAGAAAAAACAAAAACCTATTTTCAAAAAGCAACCAATGCAACAATACAGGCCGCTGACTTAACCCAACAGTTATTAACTTTTTCTCAAGGTGGCGAACCCACAAAAAAAGCAGAAAATATTTTTGATATTGTTCATCAGTCGACTGACTTCAGTTTGCATGGTAGCAACATCACGGTGAATTATATTTGTCAGGATAATTTATGGACAGCTGACGTAGATAGCGGCCAGATTAGTCAGGTAATACAAAACCTGGCTATCAATGCACGCCAGGCAATGCCCACGGGCGGGAAATTAGAAATTACCTGTGACAACTGTATTATTTCAGCGTTAGATAATTCAAACAAAATCCCTCCTGGAAAATACATAAAAATCAGCGTTAAAGATAACGGCACAGGCATTTCGGAAGATATACTTGATTCTATTTTTGACCCTTACTTTACAACCAAAACAGAAGGTAACGGTCTCGGACTTGCCCTTAGTTATTCGATTATTGATAAACACAATGGGAATATTTCCGTTGACTCCACACTCGGTGATGGCACCACCTTTACTTTATTCCTGCCAGCTAGTGACGAACAAATTTCGATAGCAGAAACATCATCTACATCTGCCAGCAATACACAAACTAGAAGCGCACATATTATGGTCATGGATGATGATGCTATGCTACGTGAAATCAGTGAGGAGATGCTATTAAACCTTGGTTACGATGTCACCCAGTCTCCCGACGGCGGTGATGCGCTCTCGCAGTACAAAGAAGCCATGAAGACGAAAAATAATATCGATCTGGTAATCATGGATTTAACCATTCCCAGCGGTATTGGTGGAAAGGAGGCAATCAAACTTATACAAAAAATTGACCCTGAGGTTAAAGTCCTTGTTTCCAGTGGCTATTGTAATGATCCTGTAATGGTTAACTATAACGATTACGGATTTCTAGGGGCAGTCAAAAAGCCGTATAGCCAGAACGAATTAGGCTCTGCTGTCAGCACTATTTTGAATCAATAAGAACAAACCACGCCCAATGGTGACGCTCAAAACCAACTCCAAACATCAGGAAACTTTCCCTATTGCCACCTGTCGTAAGGTAAGTAAATTATAGGTGAACTCATGAATAAAATTATTATCGCAATTGCATGTTTAAGCGCTCTCGTTGCTATGTCTTCCGTCTATAGCGGAAGTTCAGATACATCAGACAATACA
>CAZCOZ010000115.1:1894-7301 GCA_964500555.1 uncultured Thiotrichaceae bacterium
CCGAACTCAAAAAACGTTTAACATCGCTGCAATATTCAGTCACCCAGAGCAGCGATACCGAACCACCTTTTGATAACGAATTCTGGAATGAAAAAAGAAAAGGTATTTATGTCGATATCGTTAGCGGCGAAGCACTTTTCTCATCGACGCATAAATATAAATCAGGCACAGGCTGGCCAAGTTTTTACCAGCCACTTGAGTCAAGTAACATTACACAAAAAATAGATTATTACTTAATCTTTCCACGCACGGAAGTGCGCAGTAAAAATGCAGACTCACACCTGGGACATTTATTTAAAGACGGCCCAGACCCTACTGGTCTACGTTACTGCATAAACTCTGCTTCGTTAAAATTTATCCCTAAAGATGATCTGACAAAAGAAGGCTATGCTGAGTACGCCGGCTTGTTTAAATAATCGGTTAAATAATTGCTTAAGCGATTACCGGCTATAACTCATTATCATAAATACTTTATACGAGTACGTAAATCATCCACGTCATCGGCAAGATCTTTCAACGTTACACCTTCATCATCTGAACCAACAATCACGCCCTTCCCTGAAATGGGAACCAGGCTATCGACTTTAAAACGCCCTTCTGTCCCACGCAAAAAACATTCTTCGTCAAAAAATAAACGGTCACCATTTGAACCAACCTCGTCAGAGATAATGGTTTCGAAACCAACAAGCTTCGCAATGTCATTATGGTCGACAACATCAATAACATCGATTGATTGAGTCTCTGGGGTGATGAGTATTGCTTTCATATTTATCTCCTTACACTATCCACTAATAATCGTCTTTATTAATCATCTCTATTCATCGTAAATAACATTATCCTGACTGTCCATCATAACGCTAAATTTTAACAATTAAATACCTTCAACTCCTTTAATTTGTAATTTTTTTATCACAGAAGGTAATCGCTGTTGGTACGGTAAAGAGTTATACGTATTCCAGAACATCACTTGCTTATCTCTCAGCAAACCTTTTTCCGCCGCATCAATCAATGCTGCCATACATTTACCCGTATACACATGTTCCAACCCAATATTCTGTGTTTTCTGCATAAGCGAAATTGCATTTTCTGCTTTGTCGGTGGTATGGGAGTAACCTTCGCCAATATAACCGTCCAATACTGAAAAATCATCTGACGATATATTCATCTCTGGCAAATCCGGTAGATATTGCTTTAAAAAACGGTATGTTTTTTCGATTAAATGCATCACGCCTTTTTCTCCAATTCGAGACGCCGGATAAATTTTCACGCCAAACACTTTGCACGAAAGTCCTGCAAGGTGAAGCCCTAGAATAAGCCCAACCATCGTACCCAATGAACCAACAGGCAACCAGATTTCATCAGGCAGCACTGCTTCTCCTTTTTCAATTTGTTCTGCAAGCTCAAAAGCCGCACTAACATAACCCAAGCAACCCAGTGCAGAGGAACCGCCCGGCGGAATAAAATAGGGTAGTTTCAAATCACGTAAAACCACATGTAAATACTTTATCGGCAATTTCCAGAGAAGATGAAAATCTCGTGACATATAAAACATTTCAGCGCCCAATGCGTGAGATGATTGTAAATTTGGCTTTTCTCTTTCACCCAATGGTCTGTTCGCCAGACCTAGCACGGAATGCAAACCAAGCTGATGACAATACACTGCCGTGGCCAGGGTATGGTGACTACCCAGTGCACCCAATGTTAAAACACTAACCGCACCTTTTTGTTTTGCTTCTGCCAGAAGAAACTCCAGCTTGCGTGGCTTATTGCCGCCATACCATTGTCCGCATAAATCGTCCCTCTTAATCCAAAGTGAGGTGAGCCCCAATTCATCACCGAGTAACGACAAAGACTCGACCGGCGTCGGACCACAGGTTAAAGAGACCCAGGATAATTTATTCTGTAATGCAGGATAGCGCCGAAAAATTGCTGGCGATTTAATAGCTGATAAAACAATATCACTCATACGGTTATTAAACTAATCATGAAATTTTCCAAGCATACATTAAACCTTATTTGTCGTCATTTAACACTTGCAAGCTGCTGAGATTCAGCAATAATAGCGCCTCATGTCTTCTCTTATTTCTGTTCACAATTTAACTCGCCATTACGGTGATTTTTGCGCTGTTGATGGTATTAGTTTTGAGCTATCAACGGGTGATATTTTGGGTTTTCTTGGCCCAAATGGTGCGGGTAAGTCTTCTACTATGCAAATGCTAGCGGGGAATCTGGCGCCTACTTTTGGTGGGATTCATATTAACGGTGTCGATTTATTAGAGAACCCAAAACTCGCTAAAGCCTCTCTGGGTTATTTACCTGAAAATCCGCCGCTGTATAAAGAAATGACGGTGATCGAGTATCTCCAATTTTGTGGTCGCTTACACAATATTACTAAGTCACAACTAGATAGTGTGTGCGACTCGACAATTGAACGTTGTGGCTTGGCTGAAGTACGCAAGCGTTTAATCAATAATCTTTCCAAAGGTTATCAACAACGTGTTGGCATTGCACAGGCAATTTTACATTCACCGCCAGTGATTATTCTGGATGAGCCGACCGTTGGACTCGACCCCAATCAGATGCTGGAGATTCGTGCGTTAATCCGAACCCTGAGCGAATCGCATGGCATTCTTCTGTGCACACACATTCTTCCCGAAGTGCAAGCTGTTTGCAATCGAGTACAAATTATTAACGCAGGAAAACTAGTTTACAGCTCAGACATGAATGATTTACTCAATACACAATCTGCCTCGCAATCAAACTTCACACAATATGAAATCTCGCTTGCTAAGTCGATCAGCGAAGACGAACTTAAGCAACATGATATTTTCCACTGTGTTGCAAAAGTAGATGAAAATAGTTTTATTACAGAATGTGAAATTAGTGCTGAACAGGTCTCTGCCTATATTATGAGTCAGCAATGGGGACTTACTCGTTTTACATCGCGTGAAAGATCACTGGAACAAATCTTTATTGATTTAACGCATAAAGACGACGCTGGCCAATCTGCCACATCGAGCACGACCAAATGATATTAACCATAGCCAAACGTGAATTTCGCGCCATGTTTTTATCACCTCTTGCCTGGGTGATACTCGCAGTTATTCAAATTATTCTCGCCTGGTCTTTCTTTAAATCCATCGATGTTTTTTTTGATATACAGGATGATTTAACCACATTAAAAAATGCACCCGGTGTCACTGATCTAATTGCCACTCCTTTGTTTGAAGTCGCTGGCATTGTTTTACTCATGTTAATGCCGTTACTAACCATGCGTTTAATTAGTGAAGAAAAGCGTAACAAAACATTCAGTTTATTATTGAGTGCGCCAGTGAGCATTACGGAAATAGTTCTCGGCAAATATTTGGGACTTTTAGCTTTTATTCTGGTGACATTATTTTTAATTGCACTAATGCCACTGTCACTCAGCATGGGCACCGAACTGGATTTCACTAAACTTTTCTCTGGTGTGTTTGGCCTGTTTTTAACACTAGCTGCTTTTAGCGCTGCAGGGCTTTATATGTCGACACTGACTGATAACCCCATTGTGGCAGCAGTGAGTACCTTTGGCCTGCTGTTACTTTTGTGGATTATTAACACAAACAGCGCGGATGGTAACAGCAGTGTATTGTCGTACCTGTCACTGCACTCACATTTCACCGCATTATTACGCGGCATTTTAAATACGCGCGACATTGCTTACTTTGTTTTGTTTATTACTGGTTTTATTGTTCTTTCAATTCGCCAACTTGAAACACAACGTTTGCAATCATGAGATTATCAAATCAGTCGCGCATTCGGCTAACTATCCAGAAAATTATTTTTCTGGTTTTGTTTATTAGTATCATTGGTATGCTGGCGTGGATAACAAACAACTACAACCAACAGTTTGATTTAACCGCTAACAAACGTCACTCTCTATCCAGTAGCAGCATCGATTTACTCGGTCAATTAAAAAAAGATATTACTGTACACGCTTACACCAATGATGACGTAACAAAAAAAGCCATTAAAGAAATTATTGGTCGCTACCAACAAATTAAACCCAGCTTTAAGTTACGCTTGTTAAATCCAGACATCGATATTGCTGAAGCACAGAAAGACGGCATTGTAATGAACAAACCCTTTGCCTTTGTTATACATTACGACAAGCGCATGGAAGCCATTGACTCGTTAAGCGAAACGGCTATTAGTAATGCGCTATTACGCTTAAGCCGACGCAACGACCAACAAGTTGTTTTTTTGCGCGGCCACGGCGAGCGTGACATTGATGCCACTGACAACCGCGCTTACACTAAAATCAATCAACGCTTAACTGAAATGGGCTTCAACACTCAGTCGATTAATTTATTAGAAAAAGCCATACCGAGCAATACCAAACTCCTCGTTATCGCAGCACCGTCACATGACTATTTAGAAGGTGAAGTTAAAAAGGTAAAGGCATTCTTAAATACAGGCGGTAATTTACTGTGGTTAGTCGACCCCGGCAAGCTCTATGGTTTAAAACCACTCGCAACATCGCTTGGCCTGCAACTACAAGCGGGTGTTGTGGTCGATAACAACACTGATTTACGCAGCACCTTGAACATTGATCACCCTGCCATTATTCCTGTTACCGAATATTTTCCACACATTATTACTGACACCATTCGTTACAACACGCTCTTTTCTATTGCTCGCGGCATCAGCCCTTTAAGCAGTGAAACAACCGTTAATAATTGGCAGGCGGAAGTATTATTTAACTCTTTTGGTAAAAGCTGGACTGAAGTTAGCGGCATCAGTGAGGAAATGGTGTTTGATTCAACCTCAGGTGATGTTGCTGGCCCAATCACGCTTGCAGTCGCACTGCATCGAAATAGTGACGATGATAATAACAATAAAAACACCGACAAACTATCACAACGTGCTGTCGTTATAGGCGACAGTGATTTTCTCTCCAATGCTTATCTAGGCGCGGGCGCAAACCTCAACCTTGGACTTAATATATTTAACTGGTTAATCGGTGATGATGACTTAGTTTCTGTTGAAGTCAAACCCTCACCTGATACCAAATTAGTCTTAAATGATATTGAGCTAATGGTTATTGCCTTTGGTTTCTTTTTGATTATTCCTGCACTATTGCTTATTATCGGAGTACGAATCTGGTACAAACGCAGGCTCTATTAAATAGGCTCCAATAAATAAACATCAAGGGATAGGCACCAATAAATAAGCACCAATAATTGGTGCTCAATAAAAAGGTAACACTGATGACTAAAAACACACTCAATCTTATTCTTTTGGCTGTTGTTACCGCATTAATTACGCTAATTAATCTCAGCCAGGAAAAAACCACACAACTCGATCAACTAACAAATCAGGTAGCCGATTCAATTTCCAGTATTATTATTAAACGTAAAGAAAATAC
>CAZCOZ010000116.1:0-7253 GCA_964500555.1 uncultured Thiotrichaceae bacterium
ACGAAACGGTAATTCGCGTAAACGATTCGCTAAAGCAATTGAAGGTGGATCACCTGCACGTCCGCCGGAAAAATTCTTTTCACCAATATGAATTAAACCACCAAGAAAAGTACCGACGGTTAACACAACCGCTTTGGCTTTAAACTTAAGCCCCATTTGTGTAACAACGCCGGTGACCTGTTCTTCACCATTAATGGTTTCAACAATTAAATCGTCAACGCCCTGTTGAAACAAAGAAAGGTTTTGCTGATTTTCTAACGTTTCACGAACAGCAGCTTTATATAAAACACGATCAGCCTGCGCACGCGTTGCTCTAACCGCTGGCCCTTTTCTGCTATTTAAAATGCGAAACTGAATACCACCACGATCCGCCGCTTTCGCCATGACGCCACCCATGGCATCAATTTCTTTTACCAGATGTCCTTTACCAATGCCGCCGATGGCCGGGTTGCAACTCATCTGACCCAACGTCTCTATATTATGTGTTAGCAGCAATGTTTTTACGCCCATGCGCGCAGCCGCCAGCGCCGCTTCTGTACCTGCGTGCCCTCCGCCAATAACAATTACATCGAATGAATCGGAATAAAACATGAACAACCTCAAATTTGCGGGTAATTATAATACAGTTAGTTGTAAATCAGGAATTTAACGCTGATGAAGCGCCTTCCTGTTCAAGTCTAAAAATATATAACGCATGTTATTCTTACAAATCTCTGTTCACCCAAACGTAAATCTATATTAGAATGTCGTAATATTTTGGCTTTAGCTGTAACCTTCTCTACCAGCCAACATAAAACGTATTTTTATCAATGATTTAGGGAAAGTCATGTCTCAACCAGTACACGATCCAATATCAAAAGCGACGGACGAAAACAGTCGTATCGAGACCAAAAATACCACCTGTTATATGTGTGCCTGTCGTTGCGGCATTCGCGTTACCTTACGCGACGGCGATATTCGTTATATTCAGGGTAATCCGGATCACCCATTAAATAAAGGCGTGATTTGTGCCAAAGGTGCTTCTGGCATCATGAAGCAATATTCACCCGCGCGTTTGACCAAACCGTTAATGCGCAAACCTGGCAGCGATCGTGGTGATAATGATTTCGAAGAAGTTTCCTGGGAAAAAGCCTTTTCTGTGATGGAAGAACGGTTGGCAAATATTCGTGCAACCGATCCAAAAAAATTCGCACTGTTTACTGGCCGCGACCAGATGCAGGCATTGACTGGCTTATTCGCCAAACAATACGGCACGCCCAATTACGCCGCGCACGGTGGTTTATGCTCAGTAAATATGGCCGCAGGCATGATTTATACCATCGGTGGTTCTTTCTGGGAGTTTGGTGGGCCTGATTTAGAACGTTCCAAGCTGTTCATTATGATTGGAACCGCCGAAGACCACCATTCTAACCCGATGAAAATGGCTTTAGCACAGTTCAAACGCAATGGCGGCAAGTTCATTGCGATTAATCCTGTATGCAGCGGATACGCAGGTATCGCGGATGAATGGATACCAATTAAACCTGGTACGGACGGCGCACTGTTTCTGTCCATTATTAATGAAATTATCAAACAAGGCCTATATGACCGCGATTTTTTGATTAATAATACCAACTCTGCCGAGCTGGTGAATATGGATAGCAATTCGACTGAAGAAGGCATGTTTGTGCGTTTTGAAGTGCCAAAAGAGGAAGGTTGTTTTGATGCGCAGAATAAATTGTGGTGGGATCGTGAATTAAACACCCCTATTTCCATGCACACCGAAGGTTCGGATCCGTACCTGCTAGGTGAATTTAAACTGGACGATGGCACGCCTGTAAAACCCGCTTTTCAGCTATTAGTCGATCGCGTAAAAGATTACACGCCAGAATGGGCCGCTGAAATTACCGGTATTTCGGCTGAAACCATCAAGCGACTTGCTTACGAAATGGGTATTACCGCGCGTGATGAAAAAATCGAATTACCGATTTCGTGGACGGATACCTGGGGCAAAGAGCACGATCATGTCACCGGCAACCCAGTTTCGTTCCATGCCATGCGCGGACTGGCGGCACATTCAAACGGTTTCCAGACCATTCGCGCGATGTCTATATTAATGAGTATTCTCGGCACAATTGATCGGCCCGGTGGTTTCCGCCATAAAGCGCCGTTCCCTCGGCCAATTCCACCGTGCGCAAAAACGCCAACGAGCTGGGACGATATTCAGCCCAATACGCCATTAAATGGCATGCCTTTGGGCTGGCCAGCGGATCCCGATGATTTATTTGTGGATGAAAAAGGCGAGCCAATTCGTTTAGACAAAGCGTTTTCCTGGGAACATCCACTATCCGTGCATGGTTTGATGCAAAACGCGATTACCAATGCCTGGCGCGGCGACCCTTATTCGATCGACACCATGATGATTTTCATGTCCAACATGGCATGGAATTCGACCATGAACACGACCAGTGTTCGCGACATGTTGAATGATAAAGATGAACAGGGCGAATACAAAATTCCGTTCCTGATTGTGTGCGATGCGTTTGAGTCCGAAATGGTGGCATTTGCTGATCTGGTTTTACCAGACACAACATATTTAGAACGCCACGA
This sequence comes from uncultured Thiotrichaceae bacterium, assembly GCA_964500555.1. GTDB lineage: Bacteria > Pseudomonadota > Gammaproteobacteria > SZUA-229 > SZUA-229. The sequence continues at coordinate 2,590 of CAZCOZ010000116.1, forward strand.
TGTGATGTCGATGTTAGACCGACCGATTTCTGAGTTTGAAGGGCCTGTCGATTCCGTGCGTATTCCCGTTGTCGAACCTATGGGTGAATGCAAACCGTTTCAGGAAGTGTTGATTGAATTAGGCTCACGTTTAAAACTACCGGCTTTTGTAAACGAGCAGGGCGAGCGTAAATACCGTGACTATCCTGATTTCGTTATTAACTATGAAACAGCGCCAAATTCGGGCATCGGTTTTCTGGCTGGCTGGCGTGGGAAGGGCGGCGAGAAATTTATGAAAGGCGAGCCAAATCCAAATCAATGGGAAATGTACGAAAAAAATAACTGCGTTTTTCAGTACGAACTACCTAAATCATACCAATATATGCGCAACTGGAATCAGGGTTATCTGGAGTGGGCGAAACGTCATAGCTTAACGCGCTATGCCGAGCCGATTAATATACATATATATAGTGAAGTGTTGCAGAAATTCCGTTTGGCTGCGCAGGGCAGGTCCGACGGTAAGCAACCACCTGAACATTTACGTGACCGTATCAATACGCATTTTGATCCGCTGCCTTTTTATTCCGACACCTTAGAAGCACAGCAAACGGATTTACGCCAGTACCCATTGAATGCAATTACGCAACGGCCGATGGCGATGTACCATTCATGGGATTCACAAAATGCCTGGTTACGACAGATTCATGCGCATAATTATTTGCATGTAAATACCGCAACAGCAAAAGCGGCGGGTATTGCTGATGGTCAATGGATGTGGGTGGAATCCATGCATGGAAAAGTGCGTTGTATGTGTCGTCATTCTGAAGCCGTGGAACCTGGTACGGTGTGGACATGGAACGCGATTGGTAAAGCCAAAGGTGCCTGGGGTTTAGATAAAAAAGCCAACGAATCACAACAGGGGTTTTTGTTGAACCATTTAATCAGTGAAGAATTGCCCGCCAGTGAAGCAGGGGATCACTTATCAAACTCTGATCCAGTTACAGGGCAGGCCGGTTGGTATGACGTACGGGTAAAAATTTATCCTGCCGATGCGAGTGACCCGAAAGAAACTTTTCCACAGTTTGAAGAGGGTGCTGAAACACCGGGTACAAAGAAAAAAAATAAATTTATGACAGGACGCTGGTTGAAATACTTTGCGGGAAGGAAGGTGAAATAATATGACACAACTTGCTTTAGTTATCGACTTAAATGTATGCGTGGGTTGCCACGCCTGTGTCACCAGTTGTAAAGAATGGAACACCTCTGGTACTGCTGGTTTTATGTCTGACTACAACCCTTACGAAAAAGATCCAACGGGCACTTTTTTTAATCGCGTGCAAACATTTGAAGTAGGGGAGTTTCCTAACACGCAAACCGTTCACTTTCCAAAAAGTTGTTTGCATTGTGAAGAGCCTCCCTGCGTTCCTGTATGCCCTACAGGTGCAAGTTATAAACGTGAAGAAGACGGTATCGTTTTAGTTGATTACGATAAATGTATTGGTTGTAAATATTGTTCATGGGCCTGTCCTTATGGCGCACGTGAGCTTGATGAAAATCAGAAGGTAATGAAAAAATGTACCTTATGTGTTGATCGTATCTACGATGAAACATTGCCCGAAGCTGAAAGAAAACCGGCCTGTGTTTTAGCCTGTCCAACCAGTGCGCGTTTATTTGGTGATGTTAACGATCCGGAATCAATCGTATCAGAACAAATTCGTGATAACGGTGGTTACCAGTTAATGCCGGAGTGGGGTACCAAACCCGCCAACCATTATTTACCACGACGTAAGTCTGCTATTAAAATTCATAAAGATGAATTAACACGTGTTGATAATCCGCTTAATAAAGAGCGTCAATTACCAATGCCTGATGATGACGAACAAACACTAGACGATATTATGAGTTGGTAATTACAACTATCGTTATAAAACCGTCATTGCGATATGTACAGGACGTACAGTAGTAGGGCAATGACGAAAAATTAAAACCAGAGAATTAGATCATGAATCCCGCTTTTTCAGTTATTTTTTTAACCACTTTAATCGGTGCTGGACAGGGTTTATTTTTAGCCCTGTTTACAGGACAACTTTATTCAGCGATTAAGTTTTTACCTGTACAAGATGCCACAATGTTTTATGGTTATGGCAGTTTAATTGCTGTTGGTTTTTTAGTTGCGGGTTTATTCGCGTCCTTTTTTCACTTAGGCCACCCCGAACGTGCCTGGCGCTCTGCTGCAAAATGGAAAACATCCTGGTTGTCACGTGAAGTTCTTGTACTACCCGCATTTATTGGCATGACTTTTATTTATGCCATGATCCATATCAATGGCTGGAACCCAACATTATTTAATTTAACTGAAAATATTATCGTTGATTTATCCTTACTGGTTGGCGCACTAAACGTTGTGTTAGCGTTTAGTTTATTTATTTGCACCGCAATGATTTATGCCTGCATTAAATTTTTACAGGAGTGGGCAACACCACTTACCGTTGTTAATTACACATTACTTGGCATGGCTTCTGGTTTTGCGATGTGTACAGCCTATGCTGCCTATATTAATTCCAACCTGGTTACTTTTTATGCTGGCTGGACAATTTTACTTACCGTCACAGCCCTTATTTCACGCAGTGCATCGCTGATACGAAATCGTAATATAAAATATAAGTCAGACTTAAGCTCTGCTATCGGCATTCGTCACCCAAAAATAAAACAAATTTCTCAAGGTGCGATGGGTGGCTCTTTTAATACCCGTGAATATTTTCACGGTGCTAAACCGTTTTTCTTCAAAAGTATAAAATGGATATTTTTAGTTTTGGTATTTGTCTTGCCAATATTATTCATTATTACTGGTTTAGCAAAACATAGTTTTATATTCTTTGTGATAGCATTTGCAGTTCAATATATTGGTTTACTTGCTGAACGCTGGTTCTTTTTTGCGCAGGCGAATCATCCGCAGAATTTGTATTATCAGACTATTTAAAGGCTTCTAGTCAAAGACAACAGTGCGATTTTTATACACCAATAAATCATGATGCACATGATGTCTAACAGCACGGGCAAGTACGATTTTTTCTAAATCACGGCCGATACGCACCATATCTTCAACTGCATCTTTATGACTAACATGAACAACATCCTGTTCGATGATCGGGCCTGCATCTAATTCTGCGGTAACATAATGACTAGTGGCACCAATAATTTTAACGCCACGCTCATAAGCACTATGATAGGGTCGACCACCGGGGAAGGCAGGTAAAAAGGAATGGTGAATGTTAATAATTTGTTGTGGGTAGTCTTTTACAAAGTCATCGCTTAGTACCTGCATGTAACGCGCCAGCACAATGAAATCGATATTGTGTTGTGCAAGCAATGCTTTTTGTTTTTCTTCCTGCTGTTTTTTATTATCTTTATTAATCTCAATACAATGGTATTCAATTCCCAGTCGCTCTGTTGCTGATTGAAGATCAGTATGGTTGCTAATAACAACAGGAATTTCTACATTTAATTCGCCACATTCATAACGAGCCAGTAAATCATAAAAACAATGTGACATTTTTGAAACGAACAAAGCCATGCGTGGTTTTGTATCTGAAAAATGTAATTGCGCTGTCATCTTATATCGCAAACCAACCAGCGTCTCAAAATACTCTGCTATTTTTTCACGTTGAATAGCAAAATTATCTAGCTGCCATTCGATACGCATAAAAAACACGCCTTGTTCGCTATCAACATGCTGATCAAGGTATAAAATATTGCCACTGTTATTGTGAATAAAATCGGTAATCGCCACCACGATACCGGGTTTGTCCAAACAGTGAATTAATAGAATCGCAGCATTATTTGTATTGTTCATTATTATTCTGTTATTTTTAAAAATTAGAGACTAAAACTTCTTATCATTATATGAATCATATAGTATTAGTTACTAATCATAGTCAATCAATTAATTATTTTTATGAAAACCTTATTTAAAAACATTGTCGCTTTTGTATTACTTGCCTATGTCGCTCTTGTTGGCATCGGAGTAACTTACAGTGACAAACTCATTTTTCTACCGCAACCGCCATCTTATTCTTTATCTGATCAGCACATTGTTATTAACTCAAAGAATGCAGACATTGAAAACGCTGACAATCAAATCGTTGCTTTATATTTAAGAAACCCTGAATCTAAATACACCATTATATATAGCCACGGTAATGCGACTGATCTTGGCGGTCTACAATATTTGCAGAAAAAATTTTATAAACATGGTTATTCAATTCTTATCTATGATTACAGTGGCTATGGTCAGAGTGGAGGAGTGCCAAACGAGCAACAGGTTTATAATGATGTACAGGCTGTTTATAATTTTTTAGTCCATGATGAAAAAATTAAACCTGAACAAATTATTTCTTACGGCCATTCTCTTGGTGCTGCTATCGCAACTGACTTAGCCTACAACAACACCGTTGGTGCACTGGTATTAGAAAGCCCCTTTACGACCGCCTTTAGAGTTAAAACAGTATATTCAATTGTTCCTTTCGATAAATTTGCCAGTATTGATAAAATTGATAAAATTCACGCTCCCGTTTTTATCACACACAGCAAAGACGACTATATAATTCCATTCTGGCATGGTGTCGAATTATTCGAAACGGCAAATGAGCCTAAAAAATTCCTGGCATTTGAAAAGGAGGGGCACA
>CAZCOZ010000117.1:0-2984 GCA_964500555.1 uncultured Thiotrichaceae bacterium
AGCAGTATTGATGATACACCAGTGGTTCGTTTCGTTAATAAAATCTTACTCGATGCCATCAAAAAAGGCGCTTCTGATATTCACTTTGAACCCTACGAAAAAGCTTATCGAGTACGCCTACGTATCGATGGTGTTTTACGTGAGGTAGCGAAACCGCCCATTGCTATGAGCATGAAAATGTCTGCACGCATTAAAGTCATGTCGCGCATGGACACCGCTGAAAAACGTGTACCTCAAGATGGGCGTATTAAGTTAAAAATATCAAAAACCAAAGCGATTGATTTTCGTGTTAACACCTGTCCTACTTTATTTGGCGAGAAAATTGTATTACGTATTCTTGACCCATCAAGTGCATCATTAGGTATTGATGCATTAGGTTATGAAGCTGAACAAAAAGAACTTTATCTCAGTGCATTAGCTAATCCATACGGCATGATTTTGGTAACGGGACCTACTGGTAGTGGTAAAACTGTATCTCTCTATACTGGTTTAAATATTTTAAATACTGTCGATACCAATATCTCGACAGCAGAAGATCCTGTCGAGATTAATCTTGAGGGTATTAACCAGGTCAATGTAAATGAAAAAGTTGGCTTAACATTTGAATCGGCTTTACGCTCTTTCTTACGTCAGGATCCAGACATTATTATGGTTGGTGAGATTCGAGACTTACAAACCGCTGAAATTGCTATTAAAGCCGCGCAAACGGGTCATATGGTGATGTCCACATTACATACTAATGACGCACCATTGACACTTGCTCGACTGGTCAATATGGGTGTTCCTCCTTTCAATATAGCGTCTGCGGTTTCTTTAATTATTGCGCAACGGCTAGCTCGTCGATTGTGTAAGGTTTGTAAAGAAAAAATTGAAATCCCGCGCCCCGCCCTGGAAGAGGAAGGTTTTACAACCGAACAAATTGACGCGCAACCTGACTTATTTAAAGCGGTTGGTTGCGACCAATGCAGCGACGGTTACAAAGGACGTGTTGGTATCTATCAGGTAATGCCTATTTCGGATGAAATTGGTCGTATCATTATGAATAACGGTACCGCTATCGATGTTGCGGATCAGGCTAAAAAAGATGGTGTTGATGACTTAAGGCAATCCGCTATTAAAAAGGTTATTGCAGGACTGACCAGTCTTGAAGAAATCAATCGTGTGACAAAAGATTAATTCAATAAGAAATAGCAGCGATAAAATTACATAGCTAATCATTAAGACATTTAGAGTAAAAATTCAGGTAATAATTTAAGGTAAGATCATGGCACAAGTAAAAGCAAAAAATACAACCTTTTCCTGGCAAGCAACCAACAAGAAAGGACAAATTGTTAAGGGTCAAACTACTGCTGCAAATGCGGACATGGTTAAGGCTGAGTTACGCAAACAAGGCCTGATACCCAAAAAAGGAAAAATAAAGAAAAAAGGTAGTGGTTTATTTGCAGAAAGACAGCAAGCCATCACCACTAAAGATATTGCCGTTTTTAGTCGTCAACTAGCAACTATGATGAAAGCTGGTGTCCCTATGGTTCAGGCTTTTGATATTGTGGGACAAGGTCACTCTAACCGCACTATGGAAAAATTAATCATAGATGTCAAAGGTGATGTCGAGGCTGGTGGCACATTAGCAAGTGCTTTAGCCCAGCACCCAAAATACTTTGACGAACTATTTGTTAGCCTGGTTGATGCTGGAGAGCAGTCTGGTGCTTTAGAAACGCTGCTTGAAAAAGTAGCAACATATAAAGAGAAAACTGAAGCACTTAAAAATAAAATAAAGAAAGCCATGACATATCCAATGATGGTTTTAATTGTCGCCACTGTTGTTTCAGCTATTCTTTTAATATTTGTTGTGCCTACCTTTGCTGAAATGTTTGAAGGTTTTGGTGCTGAATTACCCGCTTTTACATTATTTGTCGTCGGCCTTTCAGATACCTTAGTTGAAAACGTTTGGTTTTTTATTGGTGCTATCATTGCAACAATATATGCTTTTAAGCAAGCAAAATTAAGATCTGCTGGCTTCAGGAATTTTTTGGATCGCATGATACTCAAAACACCGGGCTTCGGTTTATTAACAACGAATTCAGCGATAGCACGTTTCGCACGGACACTTTCAACCATGTTCGCCGCCGGTGTCCCTTTGGTTGAAGCTATGACTTCTGTGGCTAGCGCTTCGGGTAATAGCGTTTACAAACAGGCGATCTTAGAAGTTAAGGATGATATATCGGCAGGTACGACTTTACAGGCAAGCCTTTCGCAAAATAAAGAGTTATTTCCCAACATGTTGATTCAAATGGTTGGCATCGGTGAAGAATCTGGTGCTCTTGATGAAATGCTTGATAAAGTAGCTGAATACTATGAAGAAGCCGTAGACGATGCTGTAGACAATTTAACAGCTATGATGGAACCATTAATCATGTCTTTCCTCGCAGTTGTTATTGGCGGCCTGGTTATTGCGATGTATCTCCCAATTTTCAAAATGGGCGAAGTGGTTTAAAGCGTATAAAAATCATCTCTGCCGCGAGACTACATTAGTATAAAAACATACCGTTATTGCGAGCGAAGCGTGGCAATCTTTATTTAGTGTATGTAGCATACACATGGGATTGCTTCGTACCTCGCAATGACGTAATAAATAATAAAAAAATTTCAAATTTCAACGTTGCCAAATAAAACACTAGAGTTCTATTTTATTCCATGTTAGAAAACCTCATTATTACATTTGAGTCATCACCATGGCTCTTTTATACGACTGTTTTATTTTTAGGATTATGTGTAGGTAGCTTCCTCAATGTGGTTGCTTATCGCCTACCCGCAATGATGGAACGCGACTGGAAAAGTGAGTGTCATGAATTTCTTGAACTCGAACCACCATCATTTGATGACCGACTGACATCTCTCAACTTAGCAACGCCAACTTCTGCCTGCCCAAACTGTGGACACAATTTACGCGCCTGGGAAAATATCCCTGTAATAAGTTATTTATT
>CAZCOZ010000117.1:3084-7108 GCA_964500555.1 uncultured Thiotrichaceae bacterium
ACCGATCTAAAATCTAGCGTTATCGGTGCAATTGCAGGTTATTTAATTCTTTGGTCCGTTTTTCATCTATTCAAATTACTTACTAAAAAAGATGGTATGGGCTATGGTGATTTTAAATTACTTTCGGCGTTAGGTGCCTGGGTTGGTTTTAGTTATTTACCGCAGATAATTCTTATCTCCTCTGTTGTTGGTTCGATTGCTGGCATCAGCATGTTGCTACTGGGGAAAACAAAACAACAGCAGCCTATCCCCTTCGGCCCTTATTTAGCCGTTGCTGGCTGGATTGCTTTATTATGGGGAGAACAGATCAACACTAGCTACCTTGCTTTTTTACACTAGTTTAAAATATGTTAAAAATCGGTTTAACAGGCGGAATGGGCAGTGGTAAAACAACGGTGTCAAACCTGTTTGCCGATTTAGATATTCCAGTAATTGATACCGATGTTATCGCTCATGAACTTGTCGACAATAAAAAAGTACTTGATGAAATAATCGATTCATTTGGAAAAGCCATTCTCGACCATAATGCTAAATTAGACAGGAAAAAACTGGGGCAGTTGGTTTTCGACAAGCAAGAAAGTAAGCAGAAGTTAGAAAATATTTTACACCCTAAAATACGTTCTGTTGTTAACGAAAAAACACATCAGTTAATTATTTCCAACCCCACCCCAGCCTATGTCATTATCGTCATTCCACTCCTAATAGAAACAAATTTTAGCCAAATCATTGATCGCATCTTAGTCGTAATGACTGATGAAAAAGATAGAATTCAACGTATTAAACAACGCGACCATAGAAACATGGATGAAATTCGTGCAATTATATCGGCGCAAGCAACTGATCAACAAAGACTAGATATTGCTGACGATACCATAGAAAACAACAAAGATATCAATGAACTAGATATTCAAATACAGGCATTGCACAAAAAATATCTTGCCATTGCCGCTGCCATGAAATGAAATTACTCTCAACCCTTAACGCAAAAAAGTGTAAAATTTGCGACAATTGAAATTATCCAAACACCATTAATAAATAAGTATCGCGCAGTGACCAATCATTACGATTATGAACAACCCTTAAATGAAAAAGTACGGGCATTTTTACGCCTGGAAAAACTGTTTCAACAGTATGACTTTCATTTAAAACAGGGTTCCAACTGGAATAATCGAATAGCAATAAATTCAATTTTAGATCTATTAGCCTTTACTTCACGCAGCGATATCAAGTTAGAGCTTCTTAAGGAACTTGAACGACAACATAATCGTTTAGAACGATTATCCAGGCGACCACAAATAGATCAATCACAGCTAAGCACCGTATTAACCAATATACAAAAACGCATTGCCGAATTGCAATCAATCCATGGACAAGTTGGATTGGAAACAAAAAATGTTGAATTACTTACTGCTATCGGCCAGAAAAATTCTGTCCCCGGTAGCATCTGTGATTTTGATTTACCTGCATTTCAAAACTGGTTATCAGGACCAGAAAAAAATCGTCAGGAGAATTTAGAAAACTGGTTTCATCCATTTAGTCATTTAGAACGTTCGGTACAACTTATTTTAGATGTATTACGACACGGCGCTGAAGACACTGATGAAATTGCACAAAAAGGATTTTTTCAAAAATCACTCGATACCAATCAGGCAATACAACTGCTACGCATTTCTATATCGGAAAAAAGTATGTGCTACCCTGAAATCAGCGCAGGTAAACATCGATTTTCAGTACGGTTTATGACAAACGATAATCCTGCTTCTCGCCCAGACCAATGTCACGAAGATATAAAATTCAAGTTAAGAATGTGCACAATCTAAAAATTTATTTTTCAAAAAACTGTTTTTTTGCTTCTAACGACTACAAAAAATAAAACCGTCAAGAATTTAATTACTCTTTCCAGAATGCACTAATCGCTGCAATACCTTGCGCACCGTTGTCCCATGCGACATGTAAATCTGTTTCTGACACACCACCTAAAGCATAAACAGGTATCGATACTTTCTCAATTAGATCAGTAAATTTTTTCCATCCTATCGGCTCCATCTCTGGGTGGCTGGGTGTTTTCTGCACCGGCGACAGAACAACAAAATTCGCTTTCAACTGTAACGCTTTTTTCAGCTCTCTTTCATTGTGACAAGATGCTGAAAATAACTCGCCTGAGGGACGTTTAGAAAAATTCATCAATGAAGAACTATCCAGATGAAATCCGCAAAACTCAATTTTATTAAAATCTATTGATTCTACCCAGGCCTCAGACAAATTAAGCAATAATTTCGCCTTCATTCGTTTACACATCAGCGACACATCTTCAATAAACTGTCGAGGGTTTTCCACTTGTGCCAAATTATCATTTTTTAATCGCAGTTGTACCAGGCGAATATTATTTTCCAGCGCATTCGTTAATTTCAAAATAAAGTTATTTTGATCACTAAACTTCCCTGTTATTAAATAATAAGCGGGTAATTGTATTGCAGAAATGATTGCTGCATTTGCAGCTGGAAAATCAAAATCAGACAGCTGAGAAATAGCCACCCACTTAATCGACTGTCCTTCCATGCCCTTAGCTAGTCCATTGTAAGACTGCACTTTCCGTACATGCAGACACACTGTAACATCTGAATACTCATAATTAAGTTTAATTAAAGGGCTAGAGTCTTTTATAGAGAGATTAAGCTCTTCTTTAATTTCTCGGGTCAACGCCTGTTCAACAGTTTCATCTTGTTCTATTTTTCCACCCGGAAACTCCCACAGATCACCTTGATGCAGATCTTTATGACGCAAGCTAATACAAACCTGTCCCAAGTCATTCATGATAACTGCAACAGCAACATGAACGATATCAGGCATTAGAATAACTCAGAGAATGGAAACGAAGAAAAAATTAAGAACGATATTCAGAATTAATGCGAACATATTCATGTGACAAATCAGATGTCCATAATGTTGCTGCATTATCACCGCTTGCGAGTTCAATACGAATCGTTATTTCGTCCTGATTCATTACTGCCTGACCTTTTTCTTCAGCGTAATCAGCATCAACACTTCCATTACGAACAATACGAACTTCATCTAAAAATATATTTACGCCCGAAATATTAAGTTGTTCAACATCTGCACGGCCAACCGCAGCCAGGATTCTTCCCCAGTTTGGATCGCTTGCAAACAATGCGGTTTTAACTAACGGTGAATGCGAAATAGTATAAGCTACATTTTTTGCTTCAGTTTTTGATTTCGCCTGCTCAACTTTTACTGTAACAAATTTAGTTGCACCTTCAGCATCACGTACTATTGATTGCGCTAAAGCGATTGCAACCTCTTTCAGAGTCTCAACAAAAACATCCGCACCTACGGCATCTTTATCAAGTTGTGAATTTTTTGTTTTCCCTGTTGCCAATAAGATACAGGCATCATTCGTTGAGGTATCGCCATCAACAGTAATGGCATTGAAACTATCATCGACTACAGCATTTAAGCATTGCTGTAAAAATAGCTGATCTACATTTGCATCCGTTGCAATAAAAGCCAACATCGTTGCCATATTAGGGCAAATCATCCCTGAACCCTTAGCAATACCACTGATCGTTATTTTTTCGCCATCGAGCATGAATGTTTTTGAAACAGCTTTTGCAACTGTATCTGTCGTCATAATTCCTTTTGCAGCAAATAACCAATTATCTTTGCAAAAATTATTCGCCGATTTTGATGTTATCTGTTCGATTCCTTTTTGCATTTTTTCCATTGGTAATTGCTCACCAATTACACCTGTCGAAAAAGGTAAAATCTGCTCAGGTGAACAAGCTATTTCATCAGCCAGCCATTGACAGGTTTGAACGGCATTTTTCATACCAACATCACCTGTCCCCGCATTTGCATTGCCTGAATTAATTATTAATGCTCGTGGTTTTTGTTCTGACAGGTGTTTTTTTGCCAGTGTGACAGGAGCTGCACAGAAAGCATTCTGGGTAAATGTCGCCGCACAATTTGTGCCTTCATCGAGAAGAAAAACAACCAGATCATCGCG
>CAZCOZ010000118.1:0-7052 GCA_964500555.1 uncultured Thiotrichaceae bacterium
CGGGGATCTGGCGGTTAGGGTGACTTTAGTTTTGGATTCCCGATAAAAACGTTCGGGAATGACAAACTACTTTTAACCTGATTCGAGTGTTAGATGAATATGAGAACGAGAAAATTCACCTATTTTTTTAATCCAGCCTTGTAATCCCCAAAATCATCCTCATTAATCAATTCATCAAACTTTTGGTGAATATCCGGCTGTAAGGCTTGATTCCAGAGGTTTCGTCATTATAATTAGCACTCTTTTAGTGCGAGTGCTAAAAACGCTTAATAGCATATTCGATAACATTTCTAATATTTATGAGGAAGTACAAAATGAAAATACGTCCATTACATGACCGCGTAGTCGTAAAACGTATGGAAGAAGAACGCACCAGTGCTGGTGGTATCGTGATTCCTGATTCAGCAACAGAAAAGCCATCTGAAGGCAAAGTGATGGCAGTAGGTAAAGGCAAGGTAAACGAGTCGGGTGAAGTGCTTGCGATGGACGTAAAAGTCGGTGACAAGATTTTATTTGGTAAGTATTCAGGCACAGAAATCAAAATTGATGGCGATGAAGTACTGATTATGCGCGAAGAAGATATTCTTGGTGTTATAGCGGCTTAAAGCATGCTGCATAAGTGAATCATCTTAAACAGATCATATTTTTATATATACACAAATTAAAATTTAGAGGAATTTAACATGTCAGCAAAAGACGTACGTTTTGGCGACGACTCACGCAGCCGTATGGTGCAGGGCGTCAACATACTAGCCAATGCAGTAAAAGTAACATTAGGTCCTAAAGGTCGTAATGTTGTATTAGAAAAATCATTCGGTGCACCCACCATCACTAAAGACGGTGTATCCGTTGCCAAAGAAATCGAACTGGAAGACAGGTTTGAAAACATGGGCGCACAAATGGTGAAAGAAGTTGCATCACAAACTTCAGACATCGCAGGTGACGGCACAACAACCGCGACTGTATTGGCACAAGGTATTGTTCGTGAAGGCATGAAATCCGTTTCAGCTGGCATGAATCCAATGGACCTGAAACGCGGTATCGATAAAGCCGTTATTGCTGCAGTCGAAGCATTGAAAAAAATGTCAAAACCTTGTGCCGATACCAGTGCGATTGCACAGGTTGGTACTATTTCTGCAAACTCGGATACCAGTGTCGGTGACATCATTGCAGAAGCAATGGACAAGGTGGGTAAAGAGGGTGTTATCACCGTAGAAGAAGGTACTACTTTAGACAACGAACTGGATATCGTTGAAGGTATGCAGTTTGACCGTGGTTATTTATCGCCTTACTTTGTAAATGATCAGGAAAATATGAGTGCTGATTTAGAAAATCCGTTCGTTCTACTATACGACAAAAAAATCGCAAACATTCGTGAATTACTACCCACATTGGAAGCCGTTGCAAAAGCAAGTCGTCCACTGTTGATTGTTGCAGAAGATGTTGAAGGTGAAGCACTAGCAACATTGGTTGTTAACAGCATGCGCGGTATCGTAAAAGTTTGTGCGGTTAAAGCACCGGGTTTTGGTGATCGTCGTAAAGCAATGATGCAGGATTTAGCTGTGCTAACGAAAGCAACGGTTATTTCTGAAGAAGTTGGTTTGTCACTAGAGAAAACAACACTAGAAGATTTAGGTACAGCAAAACGTATTACTATCAGTAAAGACGAAACTGTTATCGTTGATGGCGCAGGTACAGCTAAAGACATTAAAGCTCGTGTTGTACAAATTCGTGCACAGATTGAAACAACTACTTCAGATTACGACAGCGAAAAACTTCAGGAGCGTTTAGCGAAACTTTCTGGTGGCGTTGCGGTCATTAAAGTTGGCGCAGCAACCGAAGTCGAAATGAAAGAGAAAAAAGCACGTGTCGAAGACGCACTGCATTCAACGCGCGCAGCGGTTGAAGAAGGGGTTGTACCTGGCGGCGGTGTTGCATTGATTCGTGCATGTGCAGCAGTTGATAAAGTGACCGGTGATAATCATGATCAGGACGTTGGTATCGCAATTGCACGTCGTGCAATGGAAGATCCACTACGTCAAATCGTAGAAAATGCAGGCGAAGAAGCTTCTGTTATTCTTGCTAATGTAGCAGCGAAAAAAGGTAACTACGGTTACAACGCAGGCACAGGCGAATACGGCGACATGATCAAAATGGGTATTCTTGATCCTACAAAAGTAACACGTACTGCACTTCAAAATGCAGCATCGGTTGCAGGTCTGTTAATTACAACAGAATGTATGGTTGCAGAACTTCCGCAAGACGAAGCAGTTGGTGGCGCACCGGATATGGGCGGCATGGGTGGAATGGGCGGCATGATGTAGTCGTACTTAACGCTATAAGTGTTAAAGTAAAAGCCCTGCTGTTTCACTTGATGGAAACAGCGGGGCTTTTTTGTTCATGGTTTAATGGAAATTTAAGTAAAATAGATTGATGGAAAACGAGATGTCAGCTAAAACACCTACGCCTGGTGTGTCACGCGAACAACGTGTTTCTGATGAAGGTTTGCAGCGTTTGCAAAAACAGCTTCAGTCGGGTGTGCGAATAAGTGACGGGGTTTTGCAACAGTGGATAAAGCGATACGGTGATGGCGCACGCGATATAGTTGAACAATATAAATCCGAAAAACATAAATCGACAAAGACCTAAATCCGAAAAATATAAATTTAACGGCGATAAGTAACAGGAGTTTATTTTGACAAAACGAGTAAACATAAATAAAGCATGGGATGGAAGCCATACGGATTGCCTGAATTGTTCTTTACGCAGCTCTGCATTATTTAGTGGATTAACCGAACAGGATTTCGAATCAATTCATGAGCCCGTCGAACAGTTGACATTGCCATCGGGTGATGTGCTTTATCAAATGGGCGAAACAGGTCATCACTTATTTACGCTTCGTAAAGGTCTAATAAAACTTGTTCAATATTTACCTGATGGTTCGCAGCGTATTGTTCGACTGGTGAGGAGCACGGATGTGTTGGGTCTGGAAATGATGGTAGGGAAGAAGTACGAACATGAAGCGATTATTCTGCGTACCGCTGAATTATGTCGATATCCGATGGAAGTGGTGACGCGCTTGAGTCAACAAAATCCAGTGTTACATAAAGACCTAATGACCCGGTGGCAAAAAGCACTGACAGACGCTGATGACTGGATAACCAAGTTATCGACAGGTTCGGCAAAAAAACGTATGGCAAATCTAATGTTGAGATTGATTGAGAAGGAAGGCTCAAGCAAATGTCATATTTTCAGTCGAGAAGACATTGGCTCAATTTTAAGCATTACCATTGAAACAGCCAGTCGAACCATTTCAGAGTTCAAACGAACGGGTTTGATAAAAGAGATTGGTCAGAATCATTTTGATCTGGATGTGGATGGATTAAACGCTATTATTTCTGGTTAAGTATTTTTATGAATCACGCTATCCATAAAGCCAGTGGAATGAAGTAACCAGTAATCAGCTACCAGTGATTTAAAATAATTATGGCTAAAAGTTTAAAAGGTAAAACCATAATTAAAAACATTTCTACCTAATAAAGCGCTTACGCTGTTAATTGATAAGCAGCTATAATTATCAGAGTTATATTAAGCTTTTCCTGTCCCCGTCTTCTGTTAATCAAAGGTGCGTAGTCAATGAGTGTTAGCCGTACAAAAACCATCTGCCCCTATTGTGGTGTTGGCTGTGGGGTACTTGTTGATCTACATGAAAATGGACGCGTAGAGGTCACGGGTGACCCTGATCATCCTGCTAACTTTGGTCGTTTATGTTCAAAAGGTTCTGCTCTGGGTGAAACTGTGCATCTGGGTGAGCGTTTACTGTATCCCGAAATGCACGGTGAGCAAGTCAGTTGGGAGCAGGCTTATTCACACATGGCGAAAAAATTCACCGACATTATTCAACAGTATGGACCTGATGCGGTTGCGTTTTATGTTTCAGGCCAACTGCTCACCGAAGATTATTATGTCGCCAATAAATTGATGAAAGGATTTATTGGTTCCGCCAATATTGATACTAATTCCCGTCTTTGCATGTCATCCGTTGTCGCTGCTTATAAGCGAGCCTTTGGTGAAGATGTCATGCCCTGTAATTATGATGATTTAGAACGTGCGCAATTGATTGTGTTGGTGGGAACGAATACCGCGTGGTGTCATCCGGTTTTGTATCAACGTATTGCACAAAGCAAAGAGCTAAATCCCAATATAAAAATTATTAATATCGATCCACGTCGAACCCAGACAAGTGACATTAGTGATTTACATTTATCGATTCGTCCCGGTACCGATGGGATATTATTTAATGGTTTGTTGGTGTGGTTAGAAGCAGCGGGTGAACTAGATCAGCGGTTTGTCAATGAATCGACGGAAGGGTTAGAGGAAGCTTTGGCAAGTGCGCGTTTGTCGTCTAGTGATATTAATACTGTGGCTACAAAGTGTGGTCTTAATGTTGAAGATGTCGAGCAGTTTTATAGTTTGTTTACACGTACAGAACGCGTAGTGACTGTTTTCTCACAGGGTATTAATCAGTCCAGCAGTGGCGTTGATAAAATTAATAGTATTATCAACTGCCATTTATTAACAGGGCGTATTGGTCGTAAAGGTATGGGGCCGTTTTCATTGACGGGTCAACCCAATGCAATGGGCGGGCGAGAGGTTGGTGGGTTAGCTAACCAACTTGTCGCGCACATGGAAATTGATAATGTCGAACATCGAAAACATGTCGCTGAATTCTGGCAAACAAAAACGTTAGCAACAAAAGCAGGTTTAAAAGCCATTGATTGTTTTGATGAAATAGAAAAGAAAAATATAAAAGCTATCTGGATTATGGCGACCAACCCAGTTGTGAGTATGCCTGATGCCGATCGTGTGAAAGCCGCACTTGAGAAATGTGAATTGGTTGTGGTGTCCGATTGTGTGGAAAATACCGATACGGCAAAACTTGCGGATATATGTCTGCCTGCAACGACATGGGGAGAGCGTGATGGCACGGTAACCAATTCCGAACGTCGCATTTCTCGCCAACGTGCTTTTTTAAATGCGCCAGGGTTGGCTAAACACGATTGGCAAATTATTACCGAGTTTGCACAGGCAATGGGTTTTGAAAAAGCTTTTCCTTATCGTTCAACCGCAGAAATATTTGATGAGTACGCAAGGTTAACAGCTTATAAAAAAGACTCATATCGGCAACTGGATTTATCTGGGCTGACTGATATGAATTTGCATGAATATAAAAATTTACAACCTGTTCAGTGGCCAGTTAAAAATTCAGTTACTAAAAATCAGGTGCCAATAAATAATTCACAAATGTACAGTGATGGTCTTTTTAGTACACCAAATCATCGAGCACGTTTCATTGCGATAACGCCACAGCCACCGGCTGCTTCGGTTAGTGAGCAATATCCTTTTATATTAAACACAGGGCGCGTTCGCGATCATTGGCATACCATGACGCGAACAGGTATGTCGCCAAGATTATCCGCGCATCGCATTGAGCCTTTTGTTGAAATCCATCCAGACGATGCAAAACGTCTTAATTTAACTGATGGCAAGTTGGCGCAGGTAAGTAGTGAAACAGGTGCAGAAATTTTTGTGCGCATACGTTTCAGTGAACGACAGCAGCGAGGTTCTCTATTCGTACCGATGCACTGGAATTTACAGTTTAGTGGTCAGGCACGCGTAAGCAGTTTAATTAAAACCGTGGTTGATCCGATTTCGGGACAGCCTGAATTTAAACACGCCGTAGCAAACATTAAATCCTGTGACGCTAGCTGGTATGGTTTCATTATTTCAAGGCACAAACCCGAATTGAAATATTCACGTTATTGGGCGCGTTCTCGCGGTAAAGGTTTCTGGCGTTATGAAATTGCCGGGCAGGAAAAACCGGAAGACTGGGCCATACATGCAAAAACTTTATTGAACGTCGAAGATGGGGAAGAATGGGCGGAGTTTTATGATAAGTCTGATGGCCATTATCGTGCGGCGCGTTTTGTTAAAGGCCATTTAGATAGTGTGATCTTTATCGACTCGTCAGTTTTGTTGCCGCCACGTGACTGGTTGATTAGTCTGTTTCAGAAAGACAGTATTTCAGCAAAAGAGCGCTCTGCAATATTGCAAGGTTTACCACCAGCCGATGTGGAAGACGTCGGTAAAATTATTTGTGCCTGTTTTAATGTAGGGGAAAAAACAATCTGTAAAGCAGTGACAGATAATGGTGCAAGCAGTACTGAGGCGGTGGGTGAAATTTGTCAGGCGGGTACGAACTGTGGCTCCTGTCGTCCTGAAATTAAAGAGCTAATTAATCAGTGTATGGCAACAGGGTAAGGAGTTTGTTAAGCGTATTGTTTATGCCTGATCTACTAAGCAAGTTGACTAGCCAGATAAATTTTAATGACGTACTTGGCTGCAAAACCAAAAATCCCCAGTCCTAAGCCGACAAATAAAATCATCATGCCATAGCGACCGGCTTTTGATTCTTCTGCCAGTTTGTAAACAATAAATAGCATATAACTAATGCCAAAAGTCAGGCCGAGTGTTAATGATATTTCGGTAAATTCTTTTTCAGTCATGGTTTCTACTGTTCGGGATTTATTAAATCAAATAAGTTGTATATTATTATCCACTTATATAGTTTTTTCTATAATCAATTTGGTATAGTCGCTGTTTAGGTAATAAAAACTTACAGGAATACGCGGGAATAAAATAAGTATGGATCCACTGTCACAGGCCTGTTTAGGCGCGAGTCTTTCACAATCGTTTGCAGATAAAACCAGCCAGCGCGGTGCGATGGTAATTGGTGCATTAGCCGGCATGGCGCCAGATCTTGATATATTGATTCGTTCCACTGAAGACCCATTACTGTTTTTAGAGTTTCATCGTCAATTTACCCATTCATTATTTTTTATCCCTTTTGGCGCTCTCCTATGTGCCTCGTTTTTTTACGTTGTCATTAAGCTGAAATGGTTCAGGAATGAATTAACGTTTCTTCAAATTTATATCTTTTCATTTTTAGGTTATGCCACGCATGGTTTGCTAGACGCCTGTACTTCTTACGG
>CAZCOZ010000119.1:0-6970 GCA_964500555.1 uncultured Thiotrichaceae bacterium
CCTTTTTCAGTATTGCGCTTTGCACCCCAAAGCTCATCCACACGATTTAGCGCTTGCTTTAATTCAGTTTTATTTTTAATCGGTTTCAGTTTCATAATGTGACCTCAAATATTATCAATATCTTTGATTTCATCGTATTGCTCATGTGTCCCTACAAACCGTATTAGCATCCCATGACGGGTAGAATCCGTTAGTGCAACAATGCGGTATTTATTTCCACAGATGTTAAAGACGACACGGTTGTTCTTCAATATACTCGCATTTCGTAAATCTGCTTTAAGTTCGTGTGGTGAATTCCATTGTGCATTTGCGCAGTAGTTGTACCACTCAGTCATCTGCTTTTGTGCATCGCGGTATTTTGGGTTACTTTCCCAGAATATCCTAAGCATGGATTTCGCGATAACTCTCATAATCAGACACTAACATGATCCCATTTTGGGATCAATAGGTATGACGCCATTTTAAAAACACGTTAAATCACGTTTTCTTAATACGCACTACATTCATTACTTCCATTTCTATGCCTGCAATATTTTCCACTGCTCTGTAATACGTTAGATTAACTCGGCTGCCTTTCAGGTTTTGATACGCCTGCTTACGTTTGAATTTAAACGGTGCTTCACAACCATCAATCATTACCGTATTCTGAGACCAGTCAACACCATCAATTTTAATATCACGCTGTACGTGTGATACGACTTTTTGATTTTCTGAGTGGACTAATTTTTGATGTGTGTTTAATAGCTTATCGAAGGGGGATTTCATTACTATTTTTTATTGCGCCTTTTATTATTTGTCATTACTCCATCAAAAAATCAGCCAATTGTTCTGGATGGATATATTCTTCTGATAATGCAAAAAATTTAACAGACACACCTACATCATGAACAGAATTTTTATCACCTGATATTAAAGGATGCCAGTCGGGTAGTTTTTTTCCTGCATCTAATCGTTTGTACGCACAGCTTTCTGGCAACCATTGCATACTCGAAATATTTTCCAGACTTAACTGCGCGCACATAGAAACTTTTTCTAATCGATTGACATAATCGGTGCAGCGACATGTTTCAATATTCAGCAATCGGCAACTGACAGAGGTTATGCGCACTTCACCACTTTCTTCATCTTCGAGCTTTACTAAACAACAAAGACCACAACCGTCACATAACGCCTCCCATTCTTCGGGAGTCATTTGTTCAAGTGTTTTTACTTCCCAAAAATTATTGCTATTAGACATTTTAAAAAATTATTTTATTGCTACGTCAAACTTCACTACATCTTAGAATAGTATTACGTCATTCCCGAGGCTTTTATCGGGAATCCAGACGCCTAACCTTCTCCTCAAATAGTGGATCTCCGATACAAACATTCGGAGATGACAAAAAATCATTCACCCCAGCGAGGCTGTAGCTGATGCTCTACATTTAACTGGTCTAATATTTTCGCGACGACAAAATCGATCAAGTCATCAATGGTTTCTGCTTTATTATAAAACCCGGGGTTTGCACATAACATCACCACGCCCATACGTGAAAGTTTTAGCATGTTTTCTAAATGAATATCAGAATATGGGGTTTCCCTTGGCACCATAATTAATTGACGACGCTCTTTCAACATAACATCGGCAGAGCGTTCGATTAAATTATTACTCGCGCCTGTAGCAACGGCAGATAATGCACCCATAGAGCAAGGGCAAATCACCATTGCATCCACATGGCTACCACCACTTGCGGTCGGCGCAGTCCATTCGTCTTCACCAAAAACATGCAGGGAATTAGTATCACAGTTATATTTCTTAACCAGAAATGCCTGCATATCTTTACACCTACCGGGTAAGGCGATATCTGTTTCCATTCCGATAACGACTTGCGCTGCTTTGCTTACCATTAGATAGACGGTGTGATTTTTCTGCAATAAAATTTCTAATAAGCGAAATCCATATTGCACACCAGACGCACCCGTTATTGCGAGTGAAATAATTTGTTTATTTTTTTTAGTGATTTCTTTTATCATATTTAATTTCATTATTTACTGTCATTCCCGAATGTTTTTATCGGGAATCCATATTGACCCAACCCTCAAGAGATTCCCGATAAAAACATTCGGGAATGACAAACAGGTTTGCAGCACGCTATCAAGCACCAGCCTCAAGCAATATATTTTTCTGCAATCTGATCTTTTAAGGCATCTAATAAACGCTGGTGAATCGCTTCGAAGCCACCGTTACTCATTATCAATATATGATCACCCGCTTTTACTTGCTGGCGAAGTTTTTCGATAATTTTATCTGTTGATTCATAAATCTTTGCAGGCACTTTTGAAGATGATACAACATCGGCAAGATTCCAGTCCATATTCTCTGGCTGATAAAGCAGCACTTCATCCGCTTCCTGCAACGAGTCTGCCAGAGCATCTTTATGCACACCCATACGCATGGTATTTGATCGCGGCTCTAACACGGCATAAACTTTTCCTGAACCACGCACTTCGTCCATTGCTGCTAAGGTTTCTGCAATGGCGGTTGGATGATGCGCAAAATCATCGTAGACCGTCACGCCAGCAATAACACCTCGCACTTCAAGCCGGCGTTTTATTCCCGTAAAATCAGTCAATGCTTCGCAAGCCACTTTTACTGGAACGCCTGCATGTTGCGCCGCAATAATGGCAGACAATGCATTCATGCGGTTGTGTGAACCGTGAATTGACCAGCTAACAATTGCTGCTACTTCAGCATCAATTAAAACCTCAAATTTACTACCGTCATTCGCAGTTTCGCCTATCGCCCAGCTCGATTTTTTTTCTGCTGCAGCGTCTTTGAAAAAACAAGCTGTTTCGGACCAACAACCCTGCTCAATCACATCAGCTATATTTTTATCTTCACCATTTTGCACAATCAATCCATCACCAGGGATGGTACGAATGAAATGATGAAACTGTTTTTTGATGGCATTCAGATCATCAAAAATATCAGCATGATCAAATTCAAGATTATTTAAAATTGCGGTTCGCGGATGATAGTGTACAAATTTGGAACGCTTATCAAAAAAGGCGGTATCGTATTCATCCGCTTCAACAACAAAAAAGGGTGCGTCACCAAATCGGGCAGATAAACCAAAGTTTGCGGGAATACCACCAATCAAAAACCCGGGATTCATTCCTGCATATTCTAAAATCCAGGCCAACATGCTTGATGTCGTGGTTTTACCATGCGTACCTGCAACCGCCAGCACCCAACGCTGGTTCAATACATTTTTCGCTAACCATTCTGGTCCAGAGGTATAAGCAATATTATTATTC
This sequence comes from uncultured Thiotrichaceae bacterium, assembly GCA_964500555.1. Lineage (GTDB taxonomy): Bacteria > Pseudomonadota > Gammaproteobacteria > SZUA-229 > SZUA-229. Next base: position 3,298 of record CAZCOZ010000119.1, read on the forward strand.
AATACATATTCAACCGCTGCATTACCGCGCGACATGGCATTACCGATAACGACCTCGTCAACATCGTCAGGAATATCTTCAGCTAGAAAACCTTCACACAATTTAATACCCTGATCTTCTAATTGCGTACTCATGGGTGGATAAACATTGGCATCGGAACCACTGACTTCATGCCCTGCCTGTCTTGCAAGCACAGCCACTCCACCCATAAATGTTCCGCAGATTCCTAGTATATGTATTTTCATGCTTAATTTTTGACTTAGCCTTTATGACTTAACTCGCAGCCCCAGATGGAAATAATAATTGTGACAAGGTCATGGTAATAAAAAACAGTGAGAACGATAAAATCATGGCTTTGAACATGGATAATTCTAGTGCATGTTTGAATATATGTGCTTTAACCAGAATTTCCCAGCTGATCAACATTAAAAAAAACAATGAGACTATCGCCTGTGATGATTCGTTGCCTGTCTCATTCGAGACCACATACAATAATGGCCATGACGCAATGTTAAATAATACACTGACTCCGGCCATGGCAGAAAATGTTTGTAGAAAACGCGCCTCTAAATTAAAGGCGCGCAACATAACGTAAGTAAATCCCAGCAATACAGCAAGGCTTAACACCATGCTCTGCACTTCCAGGCCTGGACGTAAGGTTGTGCTTAATACCAGCACGCCGCTGAACCAATAGAAAAAGGATAGCCGTATCGCTAACGCTTTATCAAACGGCAAATCCTGCGGTGTGGCTTTTAAAAATAACAAAGCGATTAATTTTTGAAGGTCAGGCATCTCAACTTAGTGCATAATACAGGGGGCAACATTATGACAAAAACACAGATAACAATCACACAACCCGATGACTGGCATTTGCATTTGCGCGATGGCGATGCGTTAAACAGTGTCGCCCCATTTACTGCAAAACAGTTCGCCCGCGCTATCATTATGCCTAATCTCAGCCCGCCTGTAACTACGGTTATTCAGGCAGTTGAATATCTTGATCTGATTTTAGCTGCGGTTGATGGTACAGACTTCGAACCCTTAATGACACTTTATCTAACAGATAATACTTCTGTAGATGAAATCATCGCTGCCCGAAAAAGTTGCTTTATTAAAGGCCTGAAACTGTACCCTGCTGGCGCGACCACAAATTCCGAGGCTGGCGTGACGAACATTCGTAACTGCGATGCCTCGCTTGAAGAAATGCAAAAATCGGGCTTACCACTGCTTATACATGGTGAGGTCACCGATTCTGATATTGATGTGTTTGATCGCGAGAAGGTCTTTATAGAAAAAACCTTGCAGCCCTTAATGCAACGTTTCCCCGAACTAAAAATTGTTTTCGAACACATCACTACCAAAGAAGCGGCTGATTTTGTGCAACAGTCTGGCGACAATATCGCGGCAACCATCACGCCACAGCATCTTTTATTTAATCGTAATGCTTTATTTCAAGACGGCTTACAACCCCACAACTATTGCTTACCTGTATTAAAACGCGACACTCATCAACAGGCGCTACTTAAAACCATTCGTGACGGCAGTAATAAATTCTTCTTAGGAACAGACAGTGCACCTCACACCAAACACGCCAAAGAAAGCGCTTGTGGCTGCGCAGGTATTTTTTCCGCACATGCAGCAATCGAAATCTACACTGGCATTTTTGAACAGCAAAATGCACTCGACAAACTTGAAGCCTTTGCCAGCTTTAATGGCCCCGATTTTTATGGCTTGCCGCGTAATAGCAAAACCATCACCTTAATCAAACAGGACTGGCAAGTGCCCGAGCATTATCCACTGGGCAACGACAAGCTAGTGCCGTTTTTGGCTGGGCAAACAATTACCTGGAAACTTACTGAATCAACCCTACCCAAATAAACTTATGAGTGACGAAGATTTTAAATTAATGGCGCGGCGTTTCCGTGGTTTCTATCCAGTAGTCGTTGATGTGGAAACAGGTGGTTTCGACGATAAAAAAGACGCATTACTCGAAATTGGTGCGGTTACTTTACGGATAGATGAAAACGGAAAAATGACCACGAACAATGAGTACCATTGTCACATCAATCCGTTTGAAGGTGCCAATATGGAACCTGCTTCCATGGAAATAAACGGCATCGATCCACACCACCCCTTCCGTGTAGCTGCGGCAAAAGATGAAGAAACGGGCGTACGCGAACTGTTCCGTTTTATTCAAAAAGAAATGAAACAACATAAATGCAAACGTGCCATTATGATTGGTCACAACACCACGCTGGATCATAATTTTATTTTTTCCGCCGCTGAGCGCAATAAAATTTCACGTAACCCTTTTCATCCCTTTAGTACATTCGACACCGTTAGTTTTGCAGGATTAGCTTTTGGGCAGACGGTATTATCACGTGCTGCACAGTCAGCAGGTCTCAGCTGGGACAGCGAAGAAGCGCATTCCGCCCTGTATGATGCAAAGCAAACCGCAGAACTATTTTGCATCATCGTCAACCGTTGGTCAGATGAAATCGGTCCCGTTTGGAGCGATGAAACTTAATACAACAGGCATGATCGTATTATTAGCCACATAAACATTACAATTTAATTTCATTAACACTGTGACCTGTAGTTGTTTCATTACAAAATTTTAGCTATAGTCAGTCAAATAAAATATTAAAGGTAGTATCACTAGGACAGTAAAACCACCTTCCCAAGCATTCTATGAACATCAAATCATGAACAGAAACGACCTCTCTATTGTTATTGTTGACGACTTACAATTCAGTCGCATTGTAGTAAAGACTGCGCTGAAGAAAGCAGGCTACAACGGCGTTCGTATGGCAGAAACCGCGATGGAAGCACTTACCATGATCGCGCAACAACCCGCTGATGTCGTCCTGGCTGACTCGACAATGTCTGGTATGAACGGTCTCGAACTCACACAACACATTCGCCAACTCGACGAAGAAAAAGGCACCTATACTGCCATTATTCTCTTTACCGCAAATGACGAAATAGAATACTTAGTCGAGGCATTCGATCACGATGTTGATGATTATTTAACCAAACCACCTGATCCGCAGGAACTAGCGGCCAGGGTGAATGCTGCGGCACGTGTTGCCGCATTACAGAACGACTTGCTGGAAACCTCTCGTCGCTTACAAAAAACCATTTCAAACCTTAAAGAAATGGCATTAATCGATGAACTGACGGGGGCCGGAAATCAGCAATTTTTAATGAGAAACCTGAAGTCACACTTAAAGGAAGCATCAACAAGACATGGCGGCGTTTGTCTCGCACTGGTTGAGTTACGTGAATTAGACAATGTTAAAGCCACGCACAACGAATTTATTATGAACGAAGTGCTAATCAGCCAGCACCTGCGCCTGCGTCGTTCAGTAAGACCCATGGATATTGTGGCCAGAATGGATAACAACATATTCGCCACCGTAATGCACCACACTAAAGCCAAAGACTATAAACCATCCACCATTGAACGCATTTTAACTTCGATTAACAATCGCCCTTACAAAACCAGTGTTGGTAACCTGTCGCTGACTGGCTGCATTGGCGTACATTATTATAGTGGTGACGAGCCAATAATTACGCCAGATAAAATACTCGAATCTGCAGAAAAAAAATTAGACGAAGCGCGGCATAATAGTTCTTTAAATGGCATCTTAAAAATTGTCTATTAACACCA
>CAZCOZ010000120.1:0-3535 GCA_964500555.1 uncultured Thiotrichaceae bacterium
GTTTTTGATATTTTTAATTTAATACGACCATCTTGCGGTACACGTTTTTCGGCGGTGTCCATGCGGGACATAACTTTGATACGCGCAGACATTTTCGGGCTCATTGTTACAGGTGGTTTTGCAACTTCTCGTAAAACGCCATCGATACGAAGTCTTACTCGGTAAACTTTTTCATAGGGTTCAAAATGAATGTCGGAAGCGCCCTTTTTAATGGCGTCGAGTAAAATTTTATTAATAAACCGAACAACCGGTGTGTCATCAACTTCTGAACCACTATCATCATTTTTTTGTTCAGCGTCGGGATCAGCAAAATCAAGATCTTCCAGATTTTCCAGATCATCATCCATCATGCCATCTATGGCTGATTCCTGCTCTTCAAGCAGTTTTTCAACCATTTTGGATAACTTATCTTCTTCGACTAAAACGGCTTCGGTATTAATCCCCACCTGGAACTTAATATCGTCAATAGCAGCAAGGTTTGTTGGGTCAGAAATACCAATATATAAACGTTTTCCGCGCTTATAAAGGGGGATAGTATGGTGTTTTTTGATGAGTTTTTCATCGACGATATCACGTGGAATCGATTCAAGATCAAGTGCATCAAGATCGAAAACAGGTAAACCAAATTCTTTTGACGCTTCCATAGCAATTCTATCAGCATCAATAATTTTATTAGTAACCAGATAGCGAGTGAATGAAACCTTTTCTTCAATCGAAGATTTTAGCGCATCAATAGCCAGTTCTTCTTCAAGCAGACCATCAGAGACCAGCTTTTTTGATAGCCCATTAAGTTTGAGTTCTGCGACCATGAAAATTCCTGAATTTTTTATTATGATTGTTTGGATATCATTAAGACAAGCATAGCCGAAAAAACGAAGTTTGCTATTTAGAGTCAAAAGTTAGGCGATGTCCTCAAGTAGTTATCTTTAGAGCTAAGTTTTAGTTATTGGTGAGACCTGGTGCAATTATCTGGTGCAATTATATTGAAACTGATTACATTGTTTTGATTTGTAGCGACAAATTTATTTAATGCTTTCTCTTAAATTTGTATAGTGATTGTCACAAAATGACAATTATTGTCACTTTGTGATAATAATTGTCATTTTGTGTTAGCCATATAAAACAAAATAAATCCGTAAGATGTTGTTATTTATGTGATTATTTTGTTGGCATGATGGTTGCTTATAAGTATTTAGCAAAATGGAGTATAGCTGACACGGAATGCAGTTAATCCTCGTTTATATACAAATCATGTATTTTACACGGGGAGTAGTAACACAATTTAAAATTTAACCAACTAACCATATAAGGTGATATAAACATGAAAACATTACAGAAAACAATACAAAAGGGTTTTACTCTTATTGAATTAATGATCGTAATTGCGATTATCGGTATTTTAGCATCAGTAGCATTGCCTGCTTATCAGGATTACACTGTTCGAGCTCAGGTATCTGAAGGCGCAATCGCTGCAAGTTCGATTAAAATTGGCGTGACAGAGCTGTTTTCTGACAGAGGTATGCAGGGTATACTTGACTATATTGTCGAAGTTGGTAATAACCAAAATGACCTCATAACTACAAGAATCACTGCTATTGATGTACTCCCTACTGGTGATATATTAGTTAATATGGCTGGTATTCCTCAAGTAGCTGCTGGTGCTGGTCAGATTTTGGCTTATGTTCCTAATATTGCAGGTAACGTACTAGCTGATGATAACTCTACTGGTAGTATTCAATGGGCATGTAACACAGGTTCAACAACTATTGACGCAAATTTCTTGCCAGCTGCTTGTCGCTAATCTTACTTAAGCGGTAACCAGGAAAGAGCCTCTTCGGAGGCTCTTTTTTTTGCTAAATTTTTTTCTATGGTCGTTTTATCTCATCTGATTTAATTTTTATAGTGACGCACATTTCTGCGTTTAAATTTAAATTAATTGTATGGGGTTAAATAATGACATAAGAAAAAACTCAGCTATTATTTTTTTATACATTTTAACGAGAGTTTGTTTTATGAAAACACGGTTAATTGCAGCGGGCATACATTTTCTGGTTAGTGCTTTAGTTATTTCCCTGGCATTAAGCATTATTTATTTTATCTGGTACCCAAAGCCGTTTTATATTATCCACTCGGTATTTGATGTGGTAAAAATAGCACTGATTGTTGATCTGGTATTAGGGCCACTTCTGATCCTGGTGATCTTTAATTTGAAAAAACCACGTTCTGAATTAATTCGGGATATATTCATTATTGTTTTACTTCAGATTGCTGCCCTAAGCTGGGGTTTGCACATTACCTATAAAATGCGTCCGGTATTTTTAGTTTTCCAGGGTGAAACATTTTATACAATGTTAAAAGAAGATATAAAATTGGACGACCTGAATGAGAACGTCTCACTGCCGTCAGTTTTGCAACGAATCAAACCCGTTTATGTGGAACCATTAAGTTCAGAAGACGCTGTACAGCGGATGAATATTATTACCCAGGGCGGTATGGTTGAAGGTGAAATGTATCAGGCCGCTAACTATAAGCCACTATCCATGAAAATGGATAATGCGTATATGGAGAATATTTTAGATCATGCTACGTCATACACCGTATTATTAAAGAGCAAAACCTGGAAGAAAAAAGTTGAGCAGTTTTTAATCTCCCAGGGTGGTGCAGGCGAGGATTACCTGTTTTATTCAATAGAAAACCCCGGAAAGTTTACTGGCATCATTGTTTATAATAAAGACGATTTTTCATTTGCCGGTCTGATGGATTAGGTTTTGTTACATTCGTACCATCCCAGGTACTCATCCCTCCGGGGCTTGCGTGATAAATCGTTCCCTACGATTTATTCAATATTGAGCTTTTCAAGGCGATAGCGAAGTTGTCTCAGACTTAGCCCCAGTAATTTTGCCGCAGCTGTTTTATTCCATCGGGTTTTTTCTAATGCTTGCATTATACTGTTACGTTCCTGACCGACGAGATCCATTGGATCAACAGTTGTTTCAGTTTGTGGAGTATCGGTAGATGGCTCTTGTTCCGACGTTTGTTTTAAGTGTAAATCTTCAATAGTAATAACATTGTCGTCAGATAGTGCAATGGCACGTTCTAAAATATTCTCTAATTCTCGTACATTGCCAGGGAACGAGTAGTTTTGTAATGCCGTTATTGCCTGTTCGTCGATGGGTGATATTGCTGTGCCCATTTTTTTAGCGAGGCTATCAAGTAATTGCTCAACAAAAAGCGGGATGTCTTCTTTTCTATCGCGCAAGCTTGGTATAGTTAGTTCGATTACATTAATGCGGTAATATAAATCTTCTCTGAAGTTGCCATCACTGACTAATTGCACCAAATTTTTGTGACTGGCGCTGAGTATTCTGACATCGACAGGACTTTCTTCTGCTTCGCCAATACTACGCACGGCTTTTTCCTGAATAACGCGTAATAATTTAACCTGCATATTCAGCGGCAGTTCAGCAACTTCGTCAAGAAATAAGGTACCGCCATTGGCTGCCTGAAATAAACCTTGCTTGTCTGTGTTTGCGCC
>CAZCOZ010000120.1:3635-6898 GCA_964500555.1 uncultured Thiotrichaceae bacterium
ATTATTTTTTTCTTTATTTGTGCTCTTTTCTGGAAGTGTGGTAGCTGAACAGATAAGTGAGCGAAGAATTTGAATATCAACGGGCTTGGAGACAAAATCAAACGCACCTGCCTTTAATGCTTTAACAGCAGATTCCATATTGCCGTGTGCCGTAATGACGGCGATAGGTAATTCGCTGAAATTTTCCTGGACGTGAGTGACTAAATCAATACCGTTGCCATCAGGAAGATTCATGTCAGTTAAACATAAATCAAACGGCTCAGTTTTAAGGAGTAGTTTTGCGTCCGTGAGGTTGAGCGCGGATTGCGACGTAATGCCCATTCGCATAAGTGTTATTTCGATTAACTCACAAATGTCTGCTTCATCATCTACGATGAGTACTTTTTTTGCGCTCATAAGAAAGACCTGATTTTATTTTTTCTGTTCATGTGAAGTTAGTGTGTTTTTTGGAGCTTGCTGGAAATATATTCGGAAGCAGGTGCCACCATTCTCTGGTGATATATGACGTATTTTAGCACGGTTGTTTTCTAGCACTTCTTTTGTAATATATAAACCAAGTCCCGTGCCATCAGAACGGGTAGTAAAAAAAGGTTCAAATATTTGCGCCTGGGTTTCAGTGCTAATACCCTGACCGTTATCAATTATGTCAATGTATGGTTGATTGGTTTCACTTTCTATTTCTCCGTGTATGTTTATTATTATGTTTTGCAAATCCTTATTAGAATGATTAATTGCATTGGAGCATAAATTCCACATCACCTGATGAAGTTGTGAGGTATCAAATAATATATTGATGTGTTCTGGTTTGATTTTAATTTTTATTTGATATGACTGTAGCTTATAAGTCGAAATAAATTCTTCTTTAAACTGAAATAACCATTGATAGAGGTTAATAACCTCAGGTTCGCCACGCTGCTGTCTGGAAAGTTGTAGTACATTTTCGATAATACCATTAAGGCGTTTAGCTTGCGTATTGATAATTCCAGTTAGTTTCTTATCGGCAGCCTCTGTCGCAGTTTCACTCAGTAGTTGTCCTGCGTGATTAATAGCAGCTAATGGGTTTCGTATTTCATGTGCAATGCTTGCGGTTAATCGACCCAATGAGGCCAGTTTTACCTGTTGAAATCGTTGTGTGATTTTTGTTGCGTCTTCGATAAAAACTAATGTGCGGCCATGTCCTTTTTGTGTTTGTTCAATACGGCTGAAACCAGGTTGTAAATCTGGTAGGCCTTGAGTTTGTTGAATAGGTTTGTGATTTTGTATAGTATTACTATTCCACTCAGAGAAACGTTGATAAAGTTTCGGGGAAATAGTTTTTATATTAGAGTGCGTTTCAACAGTGACGTTACCCAGTAATTCTATTGCGGCATTATTTGCCATTATAATCTGTCCTGTATTTTTTATCACCAGAATACCCGTGCGCATATTTTGAATAATGTGTTCATTCATTTGAACAATATTTTCCAGCTCCTGATTAACTTCTTCCGCTATTTTTTCTGATTCTCTAAGGCGTTTGCTCAGGTGTGTGGTGAGTAGTGCGGTAATGAAGATCAGAATGCCAAGTAAGCCCGCTTCTGTATAAGCGGGGGCGCGTCCTATTAGGTTAAGTTGTGCGTAAATTTGCTCTGTTATAATTGTTATTGTGGCAAGAGAAGCAAACAATAGTGTTAACTTTTTTTGTAAAAAAAAGCAGGTCATCGATATGCTAATAATTAACAACATGCCCAGACCGGTCCTAATGCCGCCAGTGGCGTGCATTAAAAGAGTGATGCATAAAATATCAGTTAGCGTTTGTAAAAAAACTTGCGTGTGAAGTGATGGGAAACGATAGTGAGTCGCGGATAAAAATATAACGCAGGCGATCAGGTAAATAAAAGAAGTAATAATGAAAAGATAGGTGTTTGCATTGTTTTCATGGATCAGTTCCTGTAGCCAACCATTGAAATAAATAGTGATAAAAAATAAAGCCAGCGCGCCTCTGAAATAATTAAACAGGCGCAATCGATCCCAAGCATCATTTGTGCTTTTCGGAAATGTGTCGCGAATGTATTTTTGAGTTTGTTTAAACACTTTTTATTTAAAGCAGTTTTTATTGTATGGGGAGTATAGCTGTTATTAGCAGCGAAACTAGCCATGCTATTTATTCCTTATAACATGATAAAATGACTTAAATTAAAAGACTTATGTTAAGAGTTATGTATGAGCCAAAGTGAGGCGATAACGCTATCTGAGAAAAATGATCTTTCGCCAATTAATATCGTTATGGTGCAGGATAGCTTTCAGGTAGGTGATATAAAAAATAATGCGGATAAAATAATTTTTGCTGCCATCAGAGCAAGTGAACAAGGCGCTGATTTAGTCATTTTTCCTGAATTGGCACTTGTTGGCTATCCGCCAGAGGATTTATTACACCGCCAGGGATTTTTAGCGCAGACAAAAAGTGAATGTTTGCGTATTCAGCAAAGTCTTAAAACATATGCGGGTATGGTCGTCGTATTTGGTTTGCCCATAGAGCGAGCAGGTAGTATTTATAATGCAGCTGTTGTTATTGAAGCAGGTGAAATTAAACAAACATACTTTAAACAGTCATTACCCAATTATTCCGTGTTTGATGAATTGCGTTATTTTGTTGAGGGTAATGAAAGTCGTGTGATTGATGTGAAAGGTCACAAGCTAGGTTTATTAATTTGTGAAGATGTTTGGCGAGAAGATATTGTTAGGGATGTTAAGAAAAAAGGCGCAGAAGCAATTGTTGTATTGAATGCATCACCATTTCATATTAACAAACATGAGGAGCGTATAGTCATGTTACAACAAAACGCAAAAAAAATAAAAACGCCACTGTTATACCTCAATATGGTTGGGGGTCAGGATGAGCTGGTTTTTGATGGCGATTCGTTAGTTGTTAATAAAGCAGGTGAGTTAGTAGCTCGTGGAAAAGTATTTTCTTCGAGTGAAGTACAGGTTCAGTTTGATGGCGACGATATTAATAGCTTGCAAGATAATAAGAGTCTTCAATTAGAGGAGTCGCTGGAAGCGAAAGTCTACAAGGCGTTGGTTATTGGTGTTAGGGACTTCGTTCAACAAAATGGTTTTACCGGTGTGGTAATCGGTCTATCAGGTGGTGTGGATTCTGCATTAACCCTGGCTATTGCAGCGGATGCGCTAGGCACGGATAACGTGCAGGCAGTAATGATGCCATCACGTTACACTGCTGATATGAGTTTGCAGGATGCTGAAGCGGAAGCAAAATTATTAAACGT
>CAZCOZ010000121.1:0-6873 GCA_964500555.1 uncultured Thiotrichaceae bacterium
ATATTATTTTATGGAATGATGATCCGGCGCAATTTGTTATTAATGCAATGTCACCTGCCGAAGTTGTTTCGTTAATGGTCGATGAAGATGCACACAGTATGAATATTGCGGTTGATGAAGAAAAGTTAGCCATGGCAATTGGTCGCGGTGGTCAGAACATACGTCTCGCCAGTGAGTTAACGGGTTGGGAATTAAACGTAATGACTGAGCAGGAAGCGGATGCTAAAAACTCAGAAGAAAGCGCCAAGTATCTTGAAGTATTTACCAGTCATCTGGATGTTGATGCAGAAGTGGCGGAAATTTTGGTGGCAGAAGGATTTACCACTATCGAAGAAGTTGCCTACGTTCCTGAATCTGAATTATTAGACATTGAAGAGTTTGATGAAGACATTGTTTCTGAGCTGAGAAATCGTGCAAGTGATTACTTATTAACACAGGCGATTATGACAGAGGAAGTACTGGAGAATAATAAACCAGAGGAAGATTTATTAACAATGGAAGGTATGGATGTTGAGCTTGCGAATTTACTTGCTGTAAAAGCGATTTGTTCGATGGAAGATTTAGCAGAGCAGGCGGTCGATGATTTAATGGAAATCGAAGGTATGGACGAAGAACGTGCTGCAGCATTAATCATGACTGCGCGTGCTCCCTGGTTTGCAGAAGCAGAAGCAGAAGCAGAAGCAGAAGCAGAACGATAAACTAAAGCAGACGAAGAATAGACAGTAGTTATAGATTACACACTTAGATTATTCACTGAGAAAACTTAATGGCTGAAGTAACAGTAAAACAACTTGCAAGTGTCGTTGGCGCGCCAGTCGAACGTTTACTTGAACAGATAAAAGACGCAGGTCTGCCGATTACCGATGCAGAAGCATTGATATCTGATAAGGACAAAATGCATTTACTGGGTTTCCTGAGAGGGCAGCACGGTAAAGACAGTAGTGTTGAAACCGAAAACAAGCCGAAAAAAATTGCGCTTAAACGTAAATCGGTGAGCGAAGTAAAAGTTGCAGGTTCAAGTCAAAAAGTATCAGTCGAAGTTCGTCGCAAACGAAGCATTACAAGACCTGTTGTTCAGGAAGAAGTTGCTGCGAGTGAAAGTGATTCAGCAGATCAACAACCCAGCGAAATTACTGAGTTAGAAAAACTACGCGAAGATCAGGCGCGTCGTGAACAAGAGCGTGACCAGGAACGTGAGCTCAAACGCACACGTGCAGAACAAAGAGAGCAGAACGAACAGGCAGAAGATGCACGTTTGGCTGAATCAAAAGCGAAAGCAGAAGCGGAAACGGCGCAAAGCACCAAAGAGAAAAGTAAAAAATTCAAATCGAAAGATGCTGAGTCGAAAGATAAGCCAATGACGCCGGGTGAGCTACAGGCATCTGAAGCCCGTGGTCAAAAATCGTCATCGAAAAAACAGAAAAATGAAACGCTGTATGGCCGTAAAGAATTACACGTTTCGACAGATAAACGTGGTAAACGTAAGAAGAAAAAAGGTAAGCAGGCAAGACGCAGCGCGGCAAATGTTGATAGTAAACATGGTTTTGAAAAACCCGTTGCAGCGATTGTTCATGATGTCACCGTGCCAGAAACGATTACGGTTGATGAACTTGCTAAGCGCATGTCAATGAAAGCCGGTGATCTTATTAAAGTATTGATGCAAATGGGTGTAATGGCGACAATCAATCAGATTATTGATCAGGATACTGCTGTACTCGTTGTCGAAGAGTTAGGTCACACGCCGGTTATCGTTAATGAAGATGACTTTGAAACTGAGTTGCTGGCACGTGATACTTCTAATTTGACTGAAGAACCCCGTCCGCCCGTTGTGACTATTATGGGTCACGTTGACCACGGTAAAACATCGCTACTTGATTATATTCGCGAATCTAAAATCGCTGCTGGTGAAGCTGGTGGTATTACGCAACATATCGGTGCTTATCACGTAGAGACAGCAAAAGGTGTTATTACCTTTTTAGATACACCAGGACATGCTGCATTTACCGCCATGCGTGAGCGTGGCGCGAATGCAACGGATATCGTCATTATTGTTGTTGCTGCTGATGACGGTGTTATGCCGCAAACCATTGAAGCCGTGCAGCATGCAAAAGCTGCAGAGGTTCCCATTATTATTGCTGTTAATAAAATGGATAAAGAAGGCGCCGACCCTGAGCGCGTTAAAACCGAATTAGGTAATTACGAAATCATTCCTGAAGAATGGGGTGGTGATAATATCTTCGTTAATGTTTCTGCGCATACAGGACAGGGTATTGATGAGTTGCTTGATACTATTTCACTGCAGGCAGAATTGCAGGAATACAAAGCGGTAACAGATGGATTAGCGAAAGGTGTTGTTCTTGAAGCCGCGCTGGATAAAGGCCGTGGTGTTTCTACCACCGTATTGGTACAGGAAGGTACACTGCGTAAAGGCGATATTATGCTCGCGGGCGAAGATTTTGGTCGCGTGCGCGCAATGTTCGATGAATTTGGTAACAGTATAGAAAGTGCCGGTCCTTCTATCCCAGTAGTGGTGATTGGTTTATCGAGTACACCAAATGCTGGCGATGATATGCAGGTGTTGGCGGATGAGAGAACGGCACGCGAAGTATCACAAAATCGTCAGGAAAAAGCACGTAATTTACGTCTGGCCTCACAGCAGGCGAATAAGCTTGAGTCTATGTTTGATCAGATGGCGTCGGGCGAAGTGAAAAAATTGAATGTTCTGTTGAAAGCAGATGTTCAAGGTACCTTGCATGCGATCAGTGATTCATTATTAAAATTAGCAGCAGATAATGATGAAGTTGATGTACGTATTGTTGGCTCGGGTGTTGGTGGTATTAATGAAACCGATATTAGTCTTGCAGCAGCTTCAGGCGCAATTGTAATTGGTTTCAATGTGCGTGCAGATGCTGCGGCTCGTCGCTCTGCAGCAGAGCGCGGTGTTGATCTTAATTATTACAGTATTATTTACGAGTTGATTGATGAAGTAGCCAAGGCTTTAACCGGTATGTTGAAAGCAGAATACCGCGAACAGATTATTGGTATGGCAACGGTGCAGGAAGTCTTTACATCACCTCAGTTTGGTCAGGTTGCAGGTTCTTTAGTAACAGAAGGCGCGGTGAAAAAAGATTCGCCAATTCGTGTATTACGCGACAGTGTTGTTATTTTTGAGGGCGAGCTTGAATCACTACGACGTTTTAAAGATAACGTAAAAGAAGTAAACAGTGGTACTGAGTGTGGTATTGCGGTGAAAGGATATGAAGTCGCAGTTGGCGATCAAATCGAAGTGTTCGAACGTATTGAAGTTGAACGCACGCTTTAATTGTTTAAGTAATTATCTAAGCAACTATTTAAGCAATTACTCAGGCCATAAAATGTTTGAACGTTGTTTGTCAGTGGTGAATAAACTGGGTCATTATTATGCCTAGAGAATTTGCGCGTAGTGATCGTATGGCGGAACAACTTCGTCGTGAATTATCTGAAATTGTTCAAGATGAAATAAAAGATCCGCGTCTGGGTTTTTTTTCTTTTACCGAAGTACGCATGAGTCGTGATTTAAGTCATGCGGTTGTTTACACTTCAGTATTAGAGTTTAAAAATAAAGATTCGAAAAATAAAAATTTGGAAAATAAAGATTCGGTGCAAACAGATGCTAATCAATCCAGTCAACTTCAGGAAACAGTTGGTGTATTAAATCGTGCGACTGGATTTATTCGCAAACAAATAGCAAGTCGGATTCAGGCACGTATTGTTCCAACATTAAAATTTGTTGCTGATGACAGTGTGTCGCGTGGTTCTGAAATGGATGTTTTGATTCAGAAAGCGTTGTATAGCGATAAGAATAAATAAGCGAACATAGATAATCGAAACAGATAGACGAAGTAAATAGTCTAAAAGTATAACTTGAGTGAAGAGAGAAAATTTTGGCAAGGCGTAAAAATAAAGGTCGTGATATTAGTGGTGTTTTGTTATTAGATAAACCGCAAGGTGGTAGTTCGAACCAGGTATTGCAACAGGTAAAACGTTTATTTGGTGCAGCAAAAGCAGGGCATACCGGTAGCCTGGATCCGTTGGCCACGGGTATGCTTCCGGTTTGTTTTGGTGAGGCGACAAAAATTTCTGCATTTTTACTGGATGCGGATAAACGTTACCACCTCCGATGTCAGCTAGGTGTCAACACGACGACGGGTGATACTGAAGGTGAGGTGCTGGATACGCAGGACGTTTCAGCGATTACCGAGCAGGATATTAAAAAGGTATTACCTGATTTTATCGGTGAGATAGAGCAGGTGCCGCCGATGTACTCTGCAATAAAACATAATGGCGAGCGTTTATATAAATTAGCGCGACAGGGAATCGTCGTTGAACGTAAGTCCAGACGAATTACGATTTACGATATTGAATTTTTATCTTATTCACGTGACGAGCAGCAGCGTGAAATTCTTGAGCTGGAAGTGCATTGTTCCAAAGGAACCTATGTGCGTACTTTGGTAGAAGATATTGCGAAAGCGCTCAACTGTGGTTCACATATTACCTCGCTTCGACGCTTAAGCGTGGGGCCTTATAGCGGTGAAATGCTGACAGTGGATCAATTAATCGCACTGGCGGATCAGGGTACGGATGTTTTAGATAGCAGTTTGCAACCCATCGACAGCGGTGTGTCTGACTGGCCGGATGTGCATCTGGATCCCGACGCTGCGTTTTATGTCAAGCAAGGTCAGGCTGTAATGGTGCCACATGCACCGACTCAGGGCTGGGTGCGAATTTACGACAAAGATCAATTTTTAGGTCTCGGTGAAATTCAGGATGATGGCATGGTTGCGCCACGCCGAATGATTAAGCAGTGCGCTTGATTGTACAGGTGATTGTACAGGTTTAACTGTAAATAAATTTGCCGCGAAGGACGCAAAAAACGCAAATAGTGAAAACGCTTTTCTTCGCGCTTTTTGCGTCCTTCGAGGTAAGAAAGGATTTTTTGTTTTTCAGAGAGAGCTTTGCACGAAAAACACATGAAAAATCTTTTTATAAACAATGCTTTTGTGTCACTTCAATAAGTGATAAAATCGCTCTCTTTTTTATTATTGGCCAGTAAACAGGCCATCATTAGTTCGGAGTTACCATGTCTTTATCGACCGCAGAAAAAAGCGAAGTTGTAGGTAAATACCAACAGAAACAAGGGGATACTGGTTCCCCCGAAGTTCAGGTTGCGCTATTAACAACTCGCATCGTGCAATTAACAGAGCACTTCAAAGAGCATAAAAGCGACCACCATTCTCGCCGTGGTTTACTGCGTATGGTTAATACCCGTCGTAAATTACTTGATTACCTTAAAGGTAAAAATGCTGATCGTTATAAAGCATTGATTTCCAGCTTAGGCTTACGTCGTTAGTCATTGTTTACAATGATAAATTTATTCTTAGGAAATTTATCATTAACTAAGTTATCTATAGCAATACCAAAGTTTAAGTAAGGAATACGTGTAAAAGCCGCGGGTTCCGTGGGTTTTTGGAAACTAAATCAACCGTCTGGGAATAAATAAAGTGATACCTACAGCAATTAAAAAATCATTTCAGTATGGCGATCTAACAGTAACCATGGAAGCGGGTGAAATTGCTCGCCAGGCCTCTGGTGCTGTCATGATCAGTATGGGCGACACCGTTGTTTTTGTTACTGTGGTAGCAGAGAAAGAGTCTGAACCGAACCGTGACTTTTTCCCGATGACGGTTAATTACCAGGAACGGACTTATGCTGCAGGTAAAATCCCCGGTGGATTCTTCCGTCGTGAAGGCCGTTCCAGCGAAGCAGAAACACTAACCTGTCGTTTGATTGACCGTCCTATCCGACCTTTATTTCCAAAAGCTTTTACTAACGAATTACAGATTGTTGCTACTGTAGTTTCAATCAGTGATGACATCGACCCAGAAATTCCAGCAATCATTGGTGCTTCTGCGGCATTAAGTATTGCAGGCGTACCTTTCAATGGCCCACTGGGTGCAGCACGTATTGGCTACAAAGACGGTGCGTATATTCTGAATCCAAATAAAGAAGCGCTAGAAACATCGGATCTTGATCTGGTTGTTGCCGGTACCGATAAAGCTGTGCTCATGGTTGAGTCAGAAGCAAAATTACTGTCTGAAGAAGTGATGTTAGGCGCAGTCATGTTTGGTCATGAGCAATTGCAAACAGTGATTGACGCGATCAGTGATTTTGCGAATGAAGTTGGCACACCTAAATGGGACTGGACAGCACCAGCGGTTGATGAAGCACTGGCAGCTAAAATTGCTGAAACAAGTACCGACTCTATTACTGCTGCTTATCAAATTGCAGAAAAAATGCAACGTCAAGATGCGGTTAAAGCTGCGAAAACGGCTGCAGTTGAAGCCTTAGCATCTAATGATATGGCATCTGACGATGGTTGGTCAGATGCAGACATCAAAGCGGCCTTCGGCAAACTTGAGAAGAAAGTTGTTCGTGGTCGTATTATCGCAGGTGAGAAACGTATTGATGGTCGTTCAACATCCGACGTTCGCGCTATTACGGTTCGTACCGGTGTATTACCACGTACCCATGGTTCAGCATTGTTTACCCGCGGTGAAACTCAGGCGTTGGTCGTTACCACACTAGGTACAGCGCGTGATGCACAAATTATTGATGCACTGGGTGGTTCATATCGCGAACCATTTATGCTGCACTACAACTTCCCTCCATACTGTGTTGGTGAAACGGGTATGGTTGGTTCACCGAAACGTCGTGAAATTGGCCATGGTCGTTTAGCGAAACGTGGTGTTCTCGGCATCATGCCTTCTGAAGAAGATTTCCCTTATACCATTCGTGTGGTTTCTGAAATTACAGAATCAAATGGTTCAAGCTCAA
>CAZCOZ010000122.1:0-5450 GCA_964500555.1 uncultured Thiotrichaceae bacterium
AATGTATTTTGTGTCGGTTGGGTCAGGCGTTTTTTGTCGTAACCCAATATTATTATCTAATCACCATCGGTGAAAACAATACCAAGTGTGACATTTAGGCTATCTGGAATTTCGCGTTTGAAATTACCATCAAGTAAACCAATTGCAGTAGTAAGCTCACTGCGATTTTTTGTTGTTACAGCGGATTTGGCATCAGCTAAATTTGTTCTGACGATGGCAACCTGGGTGGCAAAATCATTGGCTAACATCTGGTCGAAAAAACTGTAGCTACTGTCTGTTCTTCCTTCCAATATAGTTTCAACAGCAGCCAGTGTTGCTGTTACATTTTCATAAAAATAGTCGGCGATTTGTGCATCCAGTATTACTTCAAGTTTACGTTTTTTCAGGTAGTCGAGATGCTCCTGAATGACAGTTATCATTGCTGGTACGGATTCTGAACCGTCTTCCAGTTCACCATTAATCAAGATATCTTTAAATGCTTTTCCGCTGCTATTGAACTCAACCAACCAGCCGTTTTCTATTTCTGTCGCAAGTCGTAGCTGCAATTGAATCATGCCATTGAGGTATTCACACTTTCTATTATTCCCCTGATAATCGCTCACAATTTTTGATAAATCACTATTGTCATTACTTATGCTATCTTCAAAGATAAGCACTTCCAGTGCTAACATACCAACTCGGGTAAAAGTCAAAGTGTCAAAGTATGTTTCATCAAGTACTGTTGTATCGCCTAAGCGTGCAACAAGTTCACCTCTAACTACATCAGTGTAATCCGTTCCACGTTGACGCATGGATTCAATACGATTGATCGTCGGAAAAATAATGTCGGCATTCAAAGGACCAATGTTAAACATTGCGATTTTGTTCCATTGTAAAGAAAGAGCTTTCCATTGATTTTGTAAAGTAATCAGATTTGTCTGATCACTATTGCTACAGAAAGTCGTTGCATTGGTTTGTAGTAATTCGGTTTGTGTTTTAAAAGCCGAAATGTCGGGTACAATATTTTCTTCAATCGTCGTCGCTAAGGCGAGGTTTAATGAATCTGCTACCGCCTCATCATTTTTGCGTTGTGTGTCACATGCTCCAAGGAGAGTGATGCATAAGCTAAGTATAAGAATTTGTTTCATAATGGTTACCAGTTAATAGGTTTTGTAAATGATAATGAGGCTGAGCAGTTTTTTGTATAGCCCTGGCTATATAGATACATTGATCATGTGATTATCCCAATGCATATCGCTAAAACGTAATCGCTTTGATCGATTTTCTTTTAAAGTGAAAGCATCGAGGTGGCGTAATTCGCCCAATGAATTGCTAATAATAAAATGTTTTTGATTTTGCGAAACACACAAACCGCAAACATCATTCAGTTGGTGATAACCAGAAAATGCACCGCTATCGATATTCCAGAATGTAGCCAGATTACCTTTTGGGCTGGTAAATCCAGCAAGGCGAGAAAGATTATTTATCACCACGCTACCCATATAATCATCCATTTTTTCAATGAGGATAGAAGGTTCATCAAGTAGTTGAATAGTTTCACCCGGTTTGTGAATGGCAGCTAGCGGAACAACTTTTTTATGCTTAGTTGCCTCACGTTGAACTTGCATAGCAAGTGCAACGGTACCGTCACTGGCAACATCAATGTGGCGAATACTTGCTTTTGGCTCTGTTACATAAAATTCACCAAGATTTTTTCCAGACGTTATATCGATATAGCTCAGGCTCGATTGCATGCTGTGTAGATTAAGCTTTTTCCGTCCCGTTTCAGGACGGGTATGGATACCACCGTTCGCGACGACCAATGTTTTTCCATCCGGCAATAGTTTAATTTCGTGCGGACCAATCCCGTAACTATCCATTTCTGCTATTTGTTTATAGCCTTGTGTATCACGCACAACAATCTTGCCTTCACCTGTTTTAGAATCGGCTTCTGCCGTATATAAATATTTTCCATTATGGCTAAAACAACCATGGCCTTGCAGGTTTCTATTGTTGGCCAGTTTAAAAGTGTTGTGGATTTCTCCAGTGCTGAGACTTATTTCAATACCTTGTTGCCCAGGTCGACGGGCAAATAATATGACTTTGTCTGGTCGTGCTGGATTTTGTGCCAGTCCATGACCTCTGAAATCGCTCAGGATGGAATGAGTTGTTTTGTTGATGCTGTTGACACTGCTTACGCTGTATTTGCCGGCTTCTTTTCCTTGTGCTGATATAAAATATTCTTCTGTTTTTATACTGGACGATTTCGCAAATAACATCGGTGAAAAACCGGCGGCTATCATGCTGGTTAAAAATTGTCTTCGGTTTGTCGTTGTATTTTTCATTACTATCGTGTTTTTTCTTGTGCGTGCCACTTACAGAGATCGTACAAATGCCAACAAAGCATTGCGCTGATCTTTATCAAGTTGAGTGAAATTATTTTTACTGTGCTCGGCTTCACCACCGTGCCAGAGTACGGCTTCTTCTAAATTGCGAGCGCGTCCATCATGTAAAAAATTTTTGCTACCATTAACGGCCTGACTTAAACCGACGCTCCAAAGAGGGGGCGTTCGCCATTCAGATCCTGTCGCCAGATAATCGGAACGACCATCTGCCAGACCTTCGCCCATATCGTGAATCAGTAAATCCGTATACGGCCAGATACTCTGTCCACTCAAGTGAGGATACTCAACATTGTTTGCAGTAATGTAATTAGGTGTGTGGCAAGCATGGCATTGTGTTTTATAAAATAATTCACGCCCTTTTAGTACCATGGGGTGATCTGGCTTACGTCGTTCAGGTACACCAATCGACATATTAAAGTTGACCATCAGGCTTAATAGTTTTTCATTTATTTCAACGCCGTCACTGTTATTGCCGTGTATGCTTTCATTGCATAAGGTCTGTTTTTCAGTGCAGGGTTGCGTGGGAAATACAGGATTGGATATTCCCATGTCTCCCTGTAAAGCACTGGCGACCTGAAATCGAACACTGGTTTTATTGGCTTTCAAACCAAAGCGTCCAGGGCGGGGCTGTTTTTTTTCAAAATCCCAACTTATATTAACGCGGCCAGAGATGCCATCCTGATTGCTGTCGTCCGGATCAGTATTTTTGTCGATATCCGATTGCTTTATCATCTCCAGCAAACCAACACCGTGAATAGGCGGTGCGTTACGAATTCCCATTAATGTTTGTGGATGCATTTTACCGTAGCCAGGATTGCGAATATCAATCTCGGGTTTTCGCAGCTTAACAACTTCGCCATCAGAGTAGGTGTAGGTTTCTTCTATCCAGTTAATATAAACATAGGCTTCTGGTGGTACTTCTTTGTTGGCACTTTTGTTGTTCTGAAAATGACCGAGTTGATGTGATAGCGCGATTGATTGTGACTGTAACTGATCGCCGTACATTGGTTCTGGAATGACGCCATGAATCGGGTCAAAACCGGGAATGCTAAGGCGTAAAAAATTGGTGAAGAGCAATTGTGTATTGTCTTCTGGCATGTGTCCTCTACCGCCATTGCTATGGCAGACCAGACAGGTACGTGTGTTGTATAGTGGCCCTAATCCATCACGCGCATCGGTCGATGAAGGCGCGATAACCCAGGGTTGATGTGCCAGTGCTTTGCCGGCATGAAAGTCGGGAAGTTTATTAGAAGCCAGATTACTGGCAGGTAACATTAAGGAAGGGGAGGGTTTTATCGAAACCGTTGTTTCACCTCCCGGTTTGTTTTCAGAATCATCTATGTCTGGGACACTGACTTTTATAGAGCCAGGTAGTATCCAGATAATAAAGAATGCTGTAACAATGAATACTGTAACAACGAAAAGGCTAATTAATGTCGCTGGCTTTGTCATATGGCTTGCGGTAAATATAAACTAAATAATTGAAAAATTACTGAGCAGTAAAAAATAAACAGCCAGGAAAAACCTGGCTGTTTATTACTAATATCCTAAAAAAATATCAGGGACATTCTGTCGTCGGATCAGTAGTATCACATGCGGTTCCATCTGGATCGATCACTTCATCAACAGTACCAAGTTCGAGATCAGTGGCAATTTTTGCAATCAGCGTAGCCTGTGCATTAAGCGACAAAATGGCTTTAGCCATATCATCACCCGCTGCGACAGGTGGCTGGATCTGAACATCAACAGGTGTACCTGCGCGAGCAAGTGTGTCGATTGCTGTGTAGTTGTCTTCTGTTAGTATTAGTGCTGCAGCAACATCCGTTGCTAAATCGGTAGCACTAATATCGGCAAGATAATCAGCAATACCGTATCCATCTACAGCATTTATTATTACATCATCTGTTCCATTTAAAGTGCTGTCGTAACCTGCATATTCACCGTTGTAGGCATTTGCAACACCTTCCGCATTTAACCAGATATCACGATGGGTATTATCAGAGAAACAAGAATGCTCGTCTTCCTGAGAGTTTGCAGCAAAGGCGATTTGCATGCGTTCACCCGCCAGTTCGCCAATCGATAATGTGCCCATGCCGGTCAAGATTTCCAGGAATTTTGGCTTGGCAGCATCGATATCAGCAACGGTTGTGAATGTCGCGCGGTAAGCCCCATTTGTTGCCCACTCATCACGAACTGATTCCAGATCAGTAATTAGTTTATCAACGGCAACAGCCAGGAACTCATGGCGACGTGTGCATGGTTCAAAGGTAGCGACAACCGTGCTAGCTGTACCAGTGGTGCAAGTAGCATCTTTTTGGAAGTCGGTTAGCGGACGTAATCCACCGGTTGCACCTGCTACAACTGCATTGACACGATCTGTGCCTGTTGTTACAACACTACCAGTAGCAAGATCCTGTCCCCATAAAATGAACTCAATTGCATGGTAACCAGCAATAACATCTGCACCGTCACCAGCTTCAGTATTTTCAAGCAGGGCGGTGTCGATAGTTACAGTACTACCAATAATGTTATTCGTTTCACTAGCACCCGTAGCTGGAGAAACAAGACCTGCGCCAACGTCCGCGATAGTGTGTGTCGTTTCAACCTGACCACCATTAAAATCATTATTCGGTATTCCGGCACCTAGATCTACATAGTCAATCAACGCTTCACCTAAAGGCCAGGCATTAATTGCACCTTCTGGACCATCAGCATCATCTATTGGGCTATCGCGAAAACGGTAAACTTCTGTTTGACCATAAGGTTCACGAGCCACTAGCCACGCCTCTTTAGCTGCTTGTAGGTTTGGCGCATCCGGGGTAGTCGCAAAGGTTTCCAATGCGGCTTTAAGAAGTTCAGCAGTTGTGACAGAGTCTGTATAAGTCGCAAATGCAATATCGGCATTAGTGTTTAATACTTTTTGCAGATTTTCCAGATCATGAGTGAAGCTGGTTGTTTCTTCATCTGAACTACTTGAACCACAGCCAGTAATCATCAGGGTTGATAGTATGGCAACTGCCGTTAATTTTAATTTCATAACGTTTTCTTTCCTCGGAACGATTAAAT
>CAZCOZ010000122.1:5550-6840 GCA_964500555.1 uncultured Thiotrichaceae bacterium
CGAATACAGGAGAATGAAGGTTACATTCAGGCTTTCGAAACACTGTATAGCAAAGACATTTTTAATGATACTGATGTCGCGTATGCTGCAATGGCAGAAAGTATCGGCGAGTTTGAAAAAACAGAACAGTTCGCACCCTTTGATTCTAAATATGACCGTTCACTAACAGGTGATTATATTTTGAGTTTTAAAGAAAATGCAGGTCGAGCAGTTTTCTTTTCACAATTTGCTAATTGCGGTATTTGCCATCAATTACACACTCAGGGTGACCCGATAAACAAATTCAAAGAAACATTTACAGGCTACGAATATCATAACCTTGGTGTACCAAAAAATGATTCCGTACGGTTACTTAACGGTATTACAGAAGTTGATAATGGCTTATTTCTTAATACAGGCATTGAAACTGATAAGGGTAAATTTAAAGTCCCTACCTTACGCAACGTGGCAGTAACAGAACCTTATATGCACAATGGCGTGTTCCGTGATCTTGCCACTGTGATTGAGTTTTATAACCACATTTTTGACCGTAATGTTACGGCACATAAAATGAATCCTGAAACAGGTGCAGACTGGATACCACCTGAAGTGGCTGACAATATATCGAATGATGAACTCGCATCAGGTGATGTAACAAAAATGGATACTGTCCCAGAAATAGAGAACATGGTTTGTTTTCTGCGTACGTTAACGGATAGTAAATATGAGCATTTGATTCAGGAGAAAGGGATTAGTTGCGACTGAATTCTGGCGTTCTCTTTATTATGTATTTATGTTTGATTTTTATATCACGTATGCCAGTTTTTAGAACTATCCACTGTTCGGCTTATACGTTTTTACTACATAAGCATCAATAATTCCTTCAAATTCATCCGCAATATTTTCACCCTTTAAGGTTACTGTTTTCTCGCCGTCTTCATAAACGGGGGCGACAGGACGTTCGCCTGTGCCGGGTAAACTGATACCGATATTGGCGTGTTTACTTTCACCGGGGCCGTTTACTACGCAGCCCATAACCGCAACCGACATATCTTCTACACCGGTGTATTTTTCTTTCCAGTTTGGCATTTGCACGCGCAGATAATTTTGTACCTGCGAAGCCAATTCCTGAAACAGGGTACTGGTAGTTCGTCCGCAACCGGGGCAGGCGGTTACTAAGGGGACGAAAGATCGCAGCCCCATGGTTTGTAAAATTTCCTGACCAACAATCACTTCTTTTTCTCTTGGTGCGCCCGGTTCGGGTGTAAGGGAAATGCGAATGGTATCGCCAATACCATCATGCATTAATAT